>NZ_JBSFTC010000006.1:0-114306 GCF_053590415.1 Nonomuraea sp. NPDC003201 | reverse complement strand
CCCCTGCTCGAGCGCTACAACTTCCCGGCCACGGTCTTCCTGACCAGCGGCTGGGTGTCCGACGCGGGCAAGGACGCGGCCGTGTTCGGGCTCGGCCAGCCCGGCCTCGCGGTACGCCTGCCGGACGGCCGCCTCCGGGTCCTCGCCCGGCCCGGTGGCCACGGCCACCTGCTCCCACGTCAAGGTCGTCATCAGTCGGCCACCACCCGGTAGGAGCCGGGCACGTATTCACGCTGCCTGATCACCCTGTACCAGCCCTTGGGCAGTGAGATCGCGGCATGCTCCTCGTGCACGAGCCGCCCGCCTTCGGGCAGGTGCAGGAAGCCGCCGGCCAGGGTGCCGGGGCCGGGGATCGCGTGGCAGTGTCCGGTGGCCTCGCCATAGGCCAGAACCAGCCGCCCGCGAGCGTCCCGCGGCTCCGGCCGCAGCGTGCGCGGGGCGGACTCCTCCGGCACGGGCATGATCAGGATGTCGCCCTGTCGATACATCGACCAACCTCCATCGTCGGGGGGATGATCGAAAGCTATCTACCCTGACCGACAATTCCCGGTGCCCGGATGCCGCCACAGGGGGCGCGGGGGCAGCGGCCTTCGGGAGCAGGGGGCAGCATCGGTAGCGGGGTGGCTCAGCGGCGGCGGGCGCGGGACGCCGCGCGCCCACGCCTGCATGCGACCGGATCCCACGTCGGCAACACACCACGCGATCCGCAACCACCGGACGGAGACAGGACACCGCACCGGGGGCGGTGGCGAGCCGACTGCGGAAGCGAGCCGGCTGCGGCACCCGACCCGGGCAAGGGCGGCGGCGTGAGCACGGGAGGTGGCGGGGAGCGTCAGCGCCGACGCGCAGCGACCGTCCGGGATCCCTCCAACGACTCCCCACGACCTGAGCGCCGCACCCACCGCCGGGCGCACCCGGCCACCCTCTGGTCACCGGGCTCCTGCGAAGCGGACCCGCCTTCGTGGCGCGGTTCGCGTAACGCCGGCGCGCCCTCGCCCAGGCAAACCGTGCGCGCTTCGACACATCCGTATTAGCTTAGAGTCATCGAGTGATAACGTTCCGCCCATGCCCTCCTCCCAGCATGAGGCACTCCATCGCATCTTCCGCGACAAACCAGAGCTGTTCGCTCATGCCTTCAAGATCCTCGACATCGACTTCCCGACGCCTTCCGAGGTCGCTGTAGTCGATACCGACATGACGGAAATAGTGCCGATTGAGCGGCGCGCTGACACGGTGATGATGTTCACCTCCCGGTGGGGGTCCAAAACCGTGGTGATCATCGAGTCACAATCACGCATAGACGACGACAAGGCGTCTGCGTGGGCCTATTACCTCAGCCACGCGCACATCAAGTTCCGCTGTCCCGCCATGCTCCTCGTGACCTGCCAGGACGAGGCCACGGCCACATGGGCCCGCGAGCCGAAACGGATCGGCCTGCCCGGCTGCCCGTGCTTGATCGTCCATCCCATAGCGCTCGGCCCTGACAACGTGCCTCAGATCATCGACCCGGCCGAAGCGTGCGAAGACGCGGTGCTCACCATGTTCTCGGCACTCACACATGCGCGTTCACCCAAGGTCAATGCGATACTGAAGGCCCTGGACGTCGCGCTGACCGCGGTCGACACCGACACCGCCGCATACCTCGCCGAACAAACGGAAATAGGCCTCGGAAACACTAAAGCCCGGCAGATCTGGAGATCTCTGATGGCCATGCAGAACTATCGATTCAAGTCCGAGTTCGCGGAGATGCTCCGGGCCGAAGGACGGGCCGAAGGTGAGGCTCGTGGCGAAGCGAAGTCCGTGCTGAAGATCCTTGAGCAGCGCAACATACCTGTCTCGGACTCCATCCGGGAGAGAGTCCTGGCATGCACCGACCTCGCCCTCCTTGAGAGCTGGCTCGTCCGATCACTGAAGGCCACCACCGCCGAAGAGCTCTTCGATTGAAGATCCGGCTCAGCTGAAGCCCGACCGCCCACAGCTGGGATACCTGAATCCCCTCCATCACGCCCTGCATGAAACCGGCATCGCGTCAGCCCAGCCACTCACGCCAACGACACCCCTGCACATCCGGCGACGCGCCATGACAACGCGATGAGCGGGCGGCGCGACCAGACGACCTTCTCCAGCGGACCTCATGGAGGCGTTCGCGCCCGACATCATCCCGATCCCCTGTAGAAGATCCAGCGCAAGATCGGCCAGATCTCCGCCGGACCGGTACACGCGCCGGTCGCCGGGATATCGTCGTACGCCCGAGGCTCAGCGGCGGCGGGCGCGGGAGGCGGCGGCGTGGGCGCGGTTGGCGCAGCGGGTCGAGCAGAACTGGCGCTTGCCCGGGCGGCTGTGGTCCACGAAAGCGTCCTTGCAGGGGTCGGCCGCGCAGAGGCGCAGCCGTTCCCAGTCGCCTGTGGCGGCGAGGTCGAGCAGCTCGGCGACGGATCGTACGGCGAGCCGTTCGGCGAGGTCGGCTCCCTCCGGTGCGGTGAGGCGGTGGCGTGGCGCGCCGTCCGACTCCTCCACCACCACCCGGATCGGCAGCTCGCCCGCCCACCGCGCAAGGGCGCGCGTCCGATCGGGAGGGTCGCAGGACAGCACGGCACGCAGCCGCTCGCGGACCGCCCGCACGGCCCGCAGGTCCCCCGCGTCCGGCCCGCCGATTCCTGCCGAGTCCTCGCCCGGCGCACCACTGAGCGGCTCCCCCACCGGCAGCACCTTCGCCCGCGCCTCCGGTGCAAGGTGCAGTTCGTGGCAGAAGCGGTGCAGGGCCGCCAAGTCGGGCAGGCGCTCCGGGTCGTCCAGGTACTCGTCCCACGTGTTGGCCAGATCCAGTGCCACAAGACCCGTTTCAGCGAACTGGCGCATCCATCCTCCCTCTGTTACCGTCACGACTATGAACAGAATAACCCCTGACAGGCACCTGACGGTCCTCGACGCCCCGTCCAATCTCGGCCTGCGCCCGCTCGCCCCCGACACCATCCCCGGCTGCTACAAAGCCCCCTGGGCGCTGCGGAACGCGGGCCTCGTGCAGCGGCTCGGCGCCGCCGACGCGGGGACGCTGGTCCCGCCCCGCTATGTCGCCACCTGGGAGCCCGGGAGCGGCGTGCGCAACGGCCCAGCCATCGCCTCCTACGCCCGCAGGCTCGCCGACGAGGTGACCGGCATCCGGGCGGCGGGAGGGTTCCCGGTGCTGCTCGGCGGCGACTGCTCGATCCTGCTCGGCCCCGCCCTCGCCCTGCGCCGGAGCGGGCGGTACGGGGTGGCGTACCTGGACGCGCATGCCGACTTCCGGCACCTGGGCAACAGCCCGCACGTCGGGGCGGCGGCCGGGGAGGACCTGGCGCTGATCACCGGGCGCGGTGACGACTACCTGGCGGACATCGACGGGCTGCGGCCGTACATCAGGGACGAGGACGTGATCGTGATCGGGGTCCGGGACGAGGAGGACCTGCGGGACATCGCGGACAGCGGCATCGCGCACCTCCCGGGCACCGACATCTCCCTCGACGACGCGAGCAAGGTGCTGGTGCGTGACGAGCTCGACGGGTTCTGGATCCACGTGGACGCCGACGTCCTCGACCCGTCCGTGCTGCCCGCCGTGGACTCCCCCACCCCGGGCGGGCTCGACGCCGCGCAGCTCACGGAGCTGATCCGCGGCCTGGCGCAGCTGCCGGGAGCCGCCGGCCTGGAGGTGACGATCCTCGATCCCGACCTGGACGAGGACGGCAGCCAGGCCGCCCTGCTGGCGGACATCCTCGTCTCCGCACTCACCTAACGGATCGTGTAGCCGCTCGTGCTGGAGTGGCCGGTCTCGTTCGTGGCGGTGATCGAGGTCCAGGGGCCCGTGGGTACGTACGGGGCCCACGCCGACTCCAGCCGCCCCCGCCCGTACCACTCCTGCCTGACCACCGCCCCCTGCGGGTCGAAGCGGAGCGTCCCGCCGCGCAGGTTGTAGCCCTCGACGAGGATGCCCTGCCGCCCGTTCATCTCCTTGCGGGTGGCGCCGACGATGATCGGCTGCCGCCAGCCGTTCACGATGTCGTCGGCCAGTGAGGGCGTGTCGTAGCGGGCCTGGCAGGTGAAGAACGGATCCCAGCCATAAGAGATGATTTTTCCGGCATGGGTCCCCGCCGCCATCACCTGCGAGTCGATCCGGCCCTTCGTGGTACGCCCGCGCAACGGCAGCGGATCCACCCGCCCGCACTCCCCGTCCACCGGCGTCGGCTCGAACCCCTCCACGTTCACCCACAGCTCCACCCCGGACGGCACCCGCCGCGCCGCGGCCTCGATGTAGTCGCGCGTGGACCCGTAGTACGCCCGGGCATTGCTCACATCCCCGACCACCGGCGCCAATCGCGGAGCGACGGGCGCCTCCCCCTCATGAACCCCGTACACCGGCACCTTCCCCGTCCCCCGCCCGTCCTGCACGGCGACGGCCATGGGCGCCCCGGCCCGGGTCGCGGCGATGTCCGCCAGCCCCTTCTCCACCTGCCCGGGCGGGAACCCGCGCCCCCTCCGGGCGTCGATGTACGGGCTGACCACGATCTTCTTCCCGGGCAGGGCCGCGGCGACGACCGCGTGCTGGGCCGCGTACAGCTCGATGATCGGATCCTTCGGCCCCCGCCCCCGCATGGCCAGCTCGAACGACTGGTAGACCCCGCCCAACGCCGCCGACCTCCCGAACCGCTCCCGGTAGTCGGCCAGCACCCGCGCGGTGAAGGCGCTCAGCGCGGGGGTGTGCGCGGGGTCGGGCTCCCACGGCTTGCCCTCCTGCTGCGGCGCGGCGGGCAGCCCGGGGAACACTGTCATCCCGTACGCGGCCGCCTCGGCCATCAGGTTGCCGAGCCCGTCGCCGTCCGTGGAGACGAGCACGAGATCCTGGACGGGGTCCGCGCAGGACCCGGCCAGCGAGACCCGGTAGAAGATCCGGCCCCGGCTCTCGATCCGCCGGTCCAGCCCCGGGCAGCGCAGCAGCCCCTTCCCGAACTCCTCGCTGGTCACGTACGTGTAGACGTGACGGACCCCGGGCACCTCGGCGCACGGCCGCCCGTCCACGAGACAGTCGGCGAAGACGGGATCCTCGCGGGCGCTGAACCTCGGCCCGAACGTGATGAGCGTGTCGCCGCCGATCGCGTGGACGGCCTCGACCATGCGCCGCGTCACGCACGGATCGGCGCGGGGGATGACCCAGTAGCCGGTGACGGCGTACGGGGCGACGACCCGGGTGTCGCGCGACTGGCACTCCTCCACCCCGGAGGAGTCGCCGGGAACGACCAGACTCGCCACGAAGGCGCCCGCCACGACCAGCCACAGGATGATCCGGTGCACCCACGCCCCTTCCACGCCACCCCAAGCCTACGCATCCGGCGCGCCGTGCACGTGTCCCGGCGTGACCTGCGGCACCTGATCACGGACAATGACATGGTGCGCATCGATCTCAGCGGCAAGACCGCGCTGGTCACCGGCTCGACCCAGGGCATCGGGGCGGCCATCGCCGAAGGGCTGGCGCTGGCGGGGGCCCGCGTCGGGATCAACGGCCGCACCGAGAGCTCCGTCGCGATGGCGATGGAACAGATCGGTGTCGGCGACCTGATCGAGGCGCCCGGCGACGTGACCTCGGACGAGGGCTGCGCGGCGGTGCTGGACGCGCTGCCGCAGGTGGACATCCTGGTCAACAACCTGGGAATCTTCGGGGCCAGGCCCGCGCTCGAGATCGACGACGCCGAGTGGCGGCGCTACTTCGAGGTCAACGTGCTGGCCGCGGTCCGGCTCACCCGTACGTACCTGCCGGGCATGATCGAGCGCGACTGGGGCCGGATCCAGTACATCGCCAGCGACTCCGCCGTGGCCATCCCCGTCGAGATGATCCACTACGGCATGACGAAGACCGCGCTGCTGGGGGTTTCCCGGGGCTTCGCCAAGGCGGCGGCTGGCACGGGGGTGACGATCAACTCGGTGCTCGCCGGGCCGACGCACACGGGAGGCGTGGAGGAGTTCGTCTACCAGCTCGTGGACAAGGAGCTGCCGTGGGAGGAGGCGCAGCGGGCGTTCATGCGGGAGCACCGGCCGCAGTCGCTGCTGCAGCGCCTGATCGAGCCCGAGGAGATCGCGAACATGGTCGTCTACCTCAGCTCGCCCTTCGCCTCCGCGACCACGGGCGGCGCGGTGCGGGTGGACGGCGGCTACGTGGACTCGATCCTCCCGTGAAGACCTCCTCCGAAGGTCTCCCCTGAAGATCTTCCATGATCAGTACGACTGGAGCTCGATGAGGTTGCCCTCCGGGTCGCGCAGGTGCGCGGTCCGCAGGGTGGGCGCCCAGTCGGGGCGGTCCTGGGGCGGGGCGACGACCGTGGCGCCGTGGCGGCCCAGGCAGTCGGCGGCCGCGTCGACGTCGTCCACCTTTATGACCAGCATCGACGTGTCCTGAGCAGCCTGGGGCAGGTCCGCGGTGCCGACGGCGGCCGCGAGCCGGTCCCGGCCGAACAGGACCAGCCCGGCCTGCCCCTCGATGTCCCAGTTGGCGTATCCGGGCAGGACCTTCACCGGCTCGACGCCGAGCAGCTCGCGCAGCACGGCCTGGTAGAAGGCGGCACTGGCCGGGAAGTCACGCACCAGCAGGCGGGGGTAGAGCGCGTCCATCGGAGGGCCTCCAGCGAGAAATAGTGGGTAACTACCAATTATTGGTGACAACCTACACTAAGGGCATGGACCTGCCGCCCACCCTGCTCGCGATCACGACCTTCGTCCTGCACAAGGTCGGGGTGGGGAGCCGCCGCGCCGTGGCGGCCCGGCTGGCGGACGAGGCCGGGCTGAGCCTGTGGCAGTTCGCCGTGCTGGCCACGCTGGCCGACTCCGGACCCGCCGCCCAGCGCGAGATCGGCGACCGGCTGGGGCTCGATCCGAGCGACATGGTGCGCCTGATGGACGAGCTGATCGGCGCGGGGCTGGCCGAACGCGACCGCGACCCGGCCGACCGGCGGCGTTACCGGATCTCGCTGACGCCCGCGGGCCGCGACGCGCTGGAGCAGGGTCGGGCCCTGGTGGAGCGCGTGGAACGGGAGACGCTGGCACCGCTGACGGCGGACGAGCGGGAGCGACTCCACGAGCTGATCACGAAAATCTTCAGATAACGGCGATGAGCAGGGAAAAAGCCGCCGGAGTGATAGGCCCGGCCGTTCACGGCTGGCCCGACATCGAATCGTGATTACCCATCCGTAACATTCTGCACAGCAACACCACATGCCCTCTTTGCACACAGTTACAGATCATGTTAGATGGAGGCGAGCAGAGAGGACCGGCACAGTGACGCTGATTCTCGATGGCGTCTTCGTACGGCAGCGCGGGGAGACCTGGCTTGACGACGTTCGCCTGGAATTATCCAACGGAATGACCACACTCGTCGGCCCGATGACCGCGGGAAAAACGACATTGATGCGCGTCGCCGCCGGACTGTTACCGCCGGATTCGGGCCGCGTCGTGGTCGACGGAAAAGACGTCACCGCGATTTCGGTGCGGAAACGCTCGGTCGCCTTCGTCTATCAGCAATTCATCAATTACCCCTCCCTGACCGTCCACGAGAACATCGCCTCTCCCCTCCGCCTCGACCCGAAGTTCCGGGGCGCGGGGATCGACCGCCGGGTGCGCGAGGTCGCCGAGCTCATGGGCATCGCGGGGCTCCTCGACCGCCGCCCCGCCGAGCTGTCGGGCGGCCAGCAGCAGCGCACCGCCATCGCCCGCGCGCTGGCCCGCCCCGTGGACCTGCTGCTGCTCGACGAGCCGCTGGCCAACCTGGACTTCAAGCTCCGCGAGCAGTTACGCGCCGACCTGAAGACCATGTTCGCCGACTCCCCCGGCGTGGTCCTCTACTCCACGGCCGACCCGAACGAGGCGCTGACGTTCGCCGCCCCGACCGTGGTCCTGGGCGAGGGCAGGATCCAGCACGTCGGCGACGTGGCCGAGATGTACGCGCACCCGCCGACGCTGGCCGTTGCCGCCACGCTCAGCGACCCCCCGCTCAACCTGCTGCCCGGCGTCGTACGGGACGGCCGGATCGAGGTCCTGGGCACGTCGTTCCCCGCGCCCCGCGCGCACGCCTCGGGCCGCGAGGTCGTGCTCGGCATCCGCCCCCACCAGGTGAGCATCGAGCGCGCCGGCCCGGGGGCGCTGGAGCTGCCCGCCGAGATCAGGCTGGCCGAGGTGACCGGCAGCGCGACGTTCGTGCACCTGCTCCTGCAGGGGAGCGTGCACCTGGTCGCGCACCTGACGGGCACCCGGCTGTTCACGCCCGGCGAGTCCGCGGTCGCGTACGTGGACCCGGCCCACGTCTTCGTCTTCGACGAGGACGGCGGGCGCCTGCTCGCCACCAGCGCCGCGGAGGTCGACCTGCATGGCTGACATCCGCCTGGAAGGCGTGGGCCACAGCTACGACGGCGGCGAGACCTGGGCGCTCAAGCCGATGACCTGGACCTGGCAGAGCTCCCGGGCGTACGCGCTGCTCGGCCCGAGCGGCTGCGGCAAGACCACACTCCTGAACATCATCTCCGGCCTGCTCACCCCCACGGTGGGCCGGATCTTCTTCGACGACCGCGACGTCACCGACGTACCCACCTCGGGCCGCAACATCGCGCAGGTCTTCCAGTTCCCGGTCCTGTACGAGGAGATGTCGGTCTACGACAACCTCGCCTTCCCCCTCCGGAACCGGAAATATCCGAAGAAGGAGATCGACGAGCGGGTCCGCGAGGTCTCCCGGCTCCTCGGCCTCGACCACCTGCTCGGCCGCAGGTCGCGCCGCCTGGACGCGGGCCGCCAGCAGATCGTCAGCCTGGGCCGCGGCCTGGTGCGCTCCCAGGTGGCGGCGGTGCTGCTGGACGAACCGCTCACCGTGGTCGACCCGGCGCTGAAGTGGACGCTGCGCAGCAAGCTCAAGGAGATCCACCGCGACACCGGCCACACGCTCGTCTACGTCACGCACGACCAGACGGAGGCGCTGACGTTCGCCGACGAGGTCGTGGTGCTCAACGACGGGGCGATCGTGCAGGCGGGCGAGCCGGCCGAGCTGTTCCTGTCACCGGCGCACGAGTTCGTGGGGCACTTCATCGGCTCGCCCGGCATGAACATGCTCCCGGCCGAGATCGTCGGCGACGTCGTACGCGTCGGCCAGGCGGACGTCGGCCTGGCCGCCGGCGAGCTGCCTCCCGGGCCGGTCAGGATCGGGGTGCGCCCCGAGTTCGTCGAGATCAGCGGCGCGGGCCGGTCGCCGGGCGTGCCGGCCACGGTGACCGGGATCGACCGGATGGGCGCGTACGACCTGGTCCACGCCAGGGTCGGCGAGCACCCGATGATCGCCAGGACCGAGGCGGGCTCGCCCTACCGGCCCGACTCGGTCGAGTTCCTCCACTTCCCCGCGGACCGGACGTTCCTGTTCCGGGACGAGGTCAGGTGCGGCTCCCTCGCGCCCTTGAACGGAAGGGGTACGGCGTGACGGAGGTCCAGGAGGAGCCGCGGGCCGCGGACCTGAAGCGGAAGGACAACCGGGCCTGGTTGCTGGTGCTGCCGGTGGTCGTGTCGGTGGCGTTCACCGCCGTGATCCCGCTGATGACCGTGGTCAACTTCTCCGTGCAGGACGTCTTCAACCCCAATGACCGGATCTTCGTGGGCCTGGACTGGTTCCGCTCGATCTCGCGCGACCCTGAGGTGCGCTCGGCGTTCGTGCGGACGCTGCTGTTCTCGGCGCAGGTGCTGCTGCTGGAGATCCCGCTCGGGGTGGCGCTCGCGGTGGTGATGCCGCGCCGCGGCTTCTGGGTGTCGGTGGCGCTGGTGCTGGTCGCGCTGCCGCTGCTCATCCCCTGGAACGTGGTGGGCACGATCTGGCAGATCTTCGCCCGCGGCGACATCGGGCTGGGCGGCTGGACGATCAACAACGTCCTCGGGATCAACTTCAACTACACGCTGGACTCCACGGACGCCTGGATCACGGTCCTGGTCATGGACATCTGGCACTGGACGCCGCTGGTGGCGCTGCTGGCCTACGCGGGCCTGCGCTCGATCCCGGAGCCGTACTTCCAGGCCGCGCAGATCGACGGCGCGTCGGCGTGGGCCACGTTCCGGCACATCCAGCTGCCCAGGCTGCGCGGGGTGCTGACGATCGCGATCCTGCTCAGGTTCATGGACAGCTTCATGATCTACACCGAGCCGTTCGTGGTGACGGGCGGCGGCCCGGGGAACGCCACCTCTTTCCTCAGCATCCTGCTGTCGAAGATCGCGGTCGGGCAGTTCGACCTGGGCCCGGCCGGCGCGTTCTCGCTGCTCTACTTCCTGATCGTGCAGATCCTCTGCTACGTCTTCTTCACCGTGCTGACCAGGTCGGGGAGGTGACCCGATGGCCAGACGCACCGAACGGCGACTGCCCTGGGCACGGACGGTCTTCTGGCTGTACGTGGCCACGCTGATGCTGCCGCTGCTGTGGATGTTCGGCATGTCGATCCGGCCGAACGAGGACATCCTCGGCAGTTTCTCGCTCATCCCGCAGCGCGTGACGTTCGACAACTACGCCACTTTCTTCTCCGACTCCTCCTGGTATTCGAGCTATCTGAACTCCATCATCTACACCTCGATGAACGCGGTGATGTCGCTCGTCGTGGCGCTGCCGGCGGCGTACGCGTTCTCGCGGTTCCGTTTCGCCGGGGACAAGCATCTGTTCTTCTGGCTCCTGACGAACCGCATGGCGCCGCCGGCGGTGTTCCTGCTGCCGTTCTTCCAGATTTACCAGAGCGTCGGGCTCTTCGACACGCACCTCGGCGTCGCCATCGCGCACATGCTCTTCAACGTGCCGCTCGCCGTGTGGATTCTCGAGGGCTTCATGTCGGGAATTCCCCGGGAAATAGACGAGACCGCGGCGATCGACGGCTATTCGCTGCCGCGTTTCTTCATTCGTATATTCCTGCCGATGATCCGGTCCGCGATCGGCGTGACGCTGTTCTTCTGCTTCATGTTCAGCTGGGTCGAGCTGCTGATCGCCAGGACCATCACCTCGGTGAACGCCAAACCGATCGCCGCCACGATGACGCGGACGGTGAGCGCGGCGGGCGTGGACTGGGCGCTGCTGGCGACGGCGGGCGTGCTCACCATCGTCCCCGGCGCGATCGTCATCTGGTTCGTCCGCAACTACATAGCCAAGGGATTCACCATGGGGAGGGTCTAGGGATGCTGGAGTGGATGGTCTGGACCGTCCCGACGGCCCTGGTGTTCGCCGGGCTCGCCCTGCTGCTGGTCGTCATGGCGGTCTGGGCCCGTGTCTCCCCTCCCGTGGCCAGGCGCGGCTTCCTGCGCATCGAGACCGACCGTGGCGACCGGCTCTACATCGGCCTGATCAGCGCGGCCGTCGTGCTGGCCGGCTGGATAGCTGTCACCGACCTGTCCATGTGGCTCGCACTCGGTTGCGCGCTGCTGGTGGCGGTCGTGATCGGGATATGGGGCTAACAGAGGAGGAGCCGAGCGATGAGGCATCGGGCAGGCAGGTCCGCGGCGGTAGGTCTGGCCGCGCTCGTCCTGGTAGTGGCCGGCTGCACGCAGGGCGCGAAGAAGCCCACGAGTGATTTCAAGGAGTCCGACGGCAAGGCCGCGGCGCAGCGGTGGGTGACGGAGGAGTTCACGCCGAGCACCCTGTCCAAGGACCAGCAGCTGGCGGAGATGGACTGGTTCATCAAGGCCGCGGCGCCGTACCGGGGCATGCAGATCAACGTGGTCTCCGAGACGATCACCACCCACGAGTACGAGTCTCAGACACTGGCCAAGGCGTTCACCGAGATCACCGGGATCAAGATCAAGCACGATCTGATCCAGGAGGGTGACGTCATCGAGAAGCTGCAGACCCAGATCCAGGGCAACCAGAACATCTACGACGCGTACGTCAACGACTCCGACCTCATCGGCACCCACTCGCGCGGCGACTACGTCTTCCCGCTGTCCGACTACATGGCCGGCGAGGGCAAGAACGTCACCTCGCCCACGCTCGACCTGGACGACTTCATCGGCATCAGCTTCACCACCGGCCCCGACAAGAAGATCTACCAGCTCCCCGACCAGCAGTTCGCGAACCTGTACTGGTTCCGCTACGACTGGTTCACCGACCCGGAGATCAAGAAGCAGTTCAAGGCCGCGTACGGCTACGACCTGGGCGTCCCGGTCAACTGGGCGGCCTACGAGGACATCGCCGACTTCTTCACCAACAAGATCAACGGCAACGGGACCATCGACGGCAAGAAGGTCTACGGCCACATGGACTACGGCAGGAAGGACCCGTCGCTGGGCTGGCGCTTCACCGACGCCTGGCTGTCCATGGCGGGCAACGGCGACCCCGGCATCCCCAACGGCCTGCCGGTGGACGAATGGGGCATCAGAGTCGAGAACTGCCGCCCGGTCGGCTCGTCGGTCACCCGCGGCGGCGACGTCAACGGCCCCGCGGCGGTCTACGCGCTCACCAAGTACGTGGACTGGCTGAAGAAGTACGCGCCCCGGGAGGCCGCGGGCATGAACTTCAGCGAGGCGGGCCCGGTCCCGGCGCAGGGCAACATCGCCCAGCAGGTCTTCTGGTACACCTCGTTCACGGCCGACATGACCAAGCCGGGCCTGCCGGTCGTCAACAGCGACGGCACGCCCAAGTGGCGCATCGCGCCGAGCCCGCACGGCGCCTACTGGAAGCAGGGCAACAAGCTCGGCTACCAGGACGCCGGCTCGTGGACGCTGCTCAAGAACACGCCGCAGGACCGCCGGGCCGCGGCCTGGCTGTACGCGCAGTTCGTCACGTCGAAGTCGGTGTCGCTGAAGAAGTCGATCAAGGGCCTGACGTTCATCCGCGACTCCGACATCCGCAGCGACTTCTTCTCCGAGAACTCCAAGAAGTACGGCGGGCTCATCGAGTTCTACGCCTCGCCGGCCCGCAAGCAGTGGACCCCGACCGGGACGAACGTCCCCGACTATCCCAAGCTCGCCCAGCTCTGGTGGCAGAACGTGGCCACCGCGGTGACCGGTGAGACGACCGCCCAGCAGTCGATGGACAACCTGGCCAAGCAGCAGGACGAGATCCTGGCCCGGCTGGAGCGGCGCGGCTACGGCGGCAACTGCGCGCCGAAGCTGAACCCGGAGCGGCCCGCCCAGTACTGGCTCGACCAGCCGGGCGCGCCCGCGCCGAAGCTGGCCGACGAGCGGGGCAAGCCGGAGACGCTCGACTACGACAAGCTCATCGCCACGTGGAAGTCGGGTAACTAGCCGCTGAGATGGATCCGCAGCGAAGCGAGGACATCCATCTCAGCCCGCCGAGCTGGCTCGGCCAATGAACGCAGAGCGCCGCCGCCCGGGGGCAGGGCCCGGGCGGCGGCATTCTCCTAGGCCTTCAACCGCTGAGCCAGCCAGTCGAAGGCCTGCTCCTGCCTGGTCACGTCGAAGCTGTGGGGCACGTCTGCCCACACCGCCTCGTAGGCGTCAGGAGCCTCGCGATAACGTTCCTCGATCATGGTGTGCGCCCGGCGCATGCCCGGCTCGGGGAAGAGCTCGTCGCGCAGGGCGTACTGGACCATGAGCGGCTCGGGCGCGCGGGCGGCCACCAGGTCGGGCCAGTCGCCCAGACGCGGCAGCCCCGGCGGCCAGAGCATCCAGGTGTGCTTCTCGACGTACCCGTCGATCATGTCGCGGTAGGACGAGACCATCGCGGCGACCACGACGGCCCGCATGTCAGGGTCGAACGCGCCGAGCAGCGCGGCCCGCAGGCCGCCTCCGGAGAGCCCGACGCATCCGACGGTGCCCACGTCGGGCCTCGATCGGAGGTACGCCGCCGCGGCCAGGTCCTCGCCCGCCGCCACGCCCGCGAAGGACGTGCCGAGCGCGGCGCAGTACTTGGCGACCACGTGCTCGTGGTCCCTGGCCGCCGCGTCGTAAGCGCCGGGCTCGCCGACGCCGAGCGGGAAGCGGCGGCTCCCCCAGGTGAGCACGTCGGGGGCCAGCACCACGAACCCGCGCCGGGCGAGCTCGTTCGCGTACGCGCGACCGCCGTACAGCAACTCCCGGACCCGCCGCACCTCGGGGGAAGGTTCGGACGGGCCGTCGGCGATCTTCTCCTTGCCCACCCACTTCATCCCGCCGTGGCAGTGCAGCGCCACCACCCCGGGCAGCGGCCCGGCCGCGTCAGCGGGACGCAGGAGGTAGGCGTGGGTGCGCGGCCCGAACCCCACCGACCAGGAGAGCTCCTCCCCGGCGAGGTCCCCGTCCGTCCACGAGCGCTCGACCCGCACGTCACCGGCGGCCAGGTCGAGCACCCCCATCGCGGCGCGAGCAGCCCGCCGCAGCTCGGGCCCCGGAAGAGACGGGTACGGCCCGAGCTGCGCGGCGGCGACCTCGGCCAGCTCAGCGAACACGCGTGCCGTCGTCCACCAGGTGCACCGGCTCGCCGGTCGCGGCCGACACGTTGGCCGAGTGGCCGGTCAGCACGCTGCGGATCCCGTCGCGGTAGCCGGCCTGCCGGGCCAGCGGGTCGTCGCCGGGGCCGCGGAAGACGTCGTTCAGCAGCAGCCGGTCGCCGCCGCCGTGGCCGCCGGCGCCGCTCTCGATCGGCACCTCCTCCGCCTCGCTCCAGTGGCGGTGCAGGGTGAGCTTCTCCCAGGAGTCGGTCTTGTGCTTCTTGGAGGCGGAGCTCGGGTCGATGGCCGCGTGCGGCGGGGTCCACGCCCGCTCGACGACCTCCAGCTCCAGCCGCCCGCCCGTGCCGTTGAACGCCACCCGGTAGCCCTCGGCGGGCGCGTAGGCGTTCAGCGCGTAGGTGAGCACGGCGCCGTTGGTGTAGCGGACCATCACCGACATGGTGTCGTCGATGGTGATCCCGTCGCCGAAGACGTCCTGGTCGCGGAGGTAGCCGTCCTCGTGCTCGGCGTCCAGGTAGAGCCGCTTGAGCCGGGGGTCCTTGGAGATGTCCAGGATGAACGGGTCCGTACCGAGACCCGGAGCGCCCTGGCCCCGGACCGGACGGTCGGTGACGCCGCGCTCGCGGGCGTTCTCCGAGCCGTAGAAACGCAGGTCGGCCTGGGCGAAGACGGTCTGCGGGGCGGCGGCCAGCCACCAGTTGACCAGGTCGAAGTGGTGGGTGGACTTGTGGACGAGCAGCCCGCCCGAGTTGATCCGCTCGCGGTGCCAGCGGCGGAAGTAGTCGGCGCCGTGGATGGTGTCGAGCGTCCACTCGAAGTGCACGGACGTCACCCGGCCGATCGCGCCCTCCTGCAGCAGGCGGCGCACGGCCGAGTTACGCGGCGAGTAGCGGTAGTTGAACGTGACGATCAGCTTGCCGCTGCTGCGCTCGGCCGCCTCGGCGATGGCCGCGCAGCCCTCGGCGTCGACGGTCAGCGGCTTCTCCACGATGACGTCGCGCCCGGCGTCGAGCGCCGCGCACACGTACCGGGCGTGGGTGGCGTCGACGGTGGTGACAATGACCGCGTCGGCGAGCTCGAGCACCTTGTCGAACTCATCGGGCGCGAAGCGCGGCACCTCGTGACCGATCCGCTCGACGTAGTAGTCCATGCGGGTCCGGTTCGTGTCGCACAGGGCGACGATGGTGCCGGCGTCGCGCCACTCCCCGAGCAGCGCGTCGACATACATCTGCGCACGATGCCCGAGCCCGACGAACGCGTACTTCATGTCTCTCCTTCAGCCTGCGATCGAGGCGTTGGCCTCGGTGATGAACTTCTGCGCGGCGTCGTCGGGGGTCATCCTGCCGAACAGGACCTCCTCGGAGTAGCGCGTGAGAATGTCTTCCATGGCGCTGGCGCCCTTCGGCGGAGCGGCCGGCGGGTCGGCCAGCTCGCCCTTGACCTTGTCGAGGAACTCCAGCGTCTTCTTGTCCGTGGGCGGCAGCTTGTCCTTGACCGCCGTCAGCACCTTGGAGCTGGCCGGCAGGCCGCGGTCGCTGAGGATGATCCCGCCCGCCTCAGGGTCGTTGATCATGAAGTCGATGAACTTGGCGGCCTCGGCCGCGTGCTCGGACTTCGACGAGGCGGTGTAGAACATCGCGGGCTGCAGGAACATGCCGCCGGTGGTGGCGCCCGGCAGCTTCGGCATCCGGAGCAGGTCCACGTCCTTGCCGGACTTCTTGGCGATGCCGCCGAGCTGGTTGCTCCACCACATGCCCATCGCGCCGGTGCCGGTGGCCAGCAGCGACTGGTCCACGCTCTGGGCGCCGATCTCGGCGGTCTTGGCGGCGTCGGGCGAGCCCTTGGTCTTGATCAGGTTCTGGTGAGTGGCCCACCAGGCCTTGATCGTCTCGGGTGAGACGCCGATCTTGTTGCCGTTGTAGAAGGGCTCGCCCTTCTGCGCGGCGAAAATCTGGAGGTAGGCCGGGTTGAAGCTCTGCTGCGTGCCGTAGATCTTGCCGGCGCTCTTCTCGCTGACCTTCGACGCCAGGTTGACGTAGTCGTCCCACGTCCACTTGGTGTCGTCGGGGAGCTTCTGCCCCGCGGCCTCCAGCTCGGTCGGGCTGACGACCAGGGAGAAGGCGTTGACGCCGGTGGGGATGGCGAACTGCTTGCCGTCGATGGCGCCGGTGGCCAGCACCTTGGGGTCGATGTCGCCGGTGTTGACCGAGCTGGCCAGGTCGGCCAGCGTGCCGCGGTCGGCGTACTCGCGCAGGCCGCGGATCTCGAGGGTGATGACGTCCGGCGCGTCGCTGGCGGCGACCTTCGTGGACAGCGACTCGTAGTATGCCGCGAAGTCGGAGAACTCGCCCTCGACGTCGATGGTCGGGTTCTTGGCCTCGAACTTCTTGATCGCCTCTTCGGTCATCTGCTGCCGCGCGGCGCTACCCCAGTAGGAGAAGCGCAGCTTGATCTTGCCATCGGCGCTTTCGCCGCCGCTGCCGCTGCCGCAGGCCGCGGTGACCGCCAGCATCGCGGTGGCGAGCAATGCCGCCGACCACACCTTCTTGCCAGAGCTCACGGCTCTACCTCCTAGGGGTTTCCTCTTGTTGGGGGGTGGATGGAGCTACTTCAGCCCCGTCGTGGCCACGCCACGGATCAGGTACTTCTGGCCGGCCAGGAAGAAGCCGAAGATGGGACCGAGCGCGATGATCGACATGGCGAACATGGGTCCCCATTGCGAGTCGCTGCTGGCGTCCAGGAACGTGCGCAGCGCGACCGGGACGGTGAAGTTGTCCGGGTTGTTGAGGTAAAGGAGCTGGCTGAGGAAGTCGTTCCACGTCCAGATGAACGTGAAGATCGCGGTCGTGGCCAGCGCGGGCAGGCAGAGCGGCATGACCACTCTGATGAAGATGCGCCAATAGCCCGCTCCGTCGATCTCGGCCGCCTCGTCCAGCTCCCTCGGCAGCGTACGGATGAACTGCACCATGAGGAAGACGAAGAACGCGTCCGTCGCCAGCACCTTGGGCATCACCAGCGGCCAGATCGTGTTGATCAGCTCGAGCTTCGAGAACATGATGTACTGCGGCACGATCACGACGTGGTGCGGCAGCATGATCGTGCCCAGCATGATGGCGAACCAGAGCTTCTTCAGCGGGAAGTTCAGCCGGGCGAAGGCGTAGGCCGCCAGCGAGCAGGCCACCAGGTTGGCCACCACGGACAGCGCGGTGACGACCGCGGAGTTCCACAGGTAGTAGCCGAAGGGGTGCTTCAGCGCCGTCCAGCCCTCGGTGTAGTTGTCGAAGGTGACCTGGCTGGGCCACAGCCCCGGCTCCCGGAAGATCAGCTCCTCCGGCTTCAGCGAGCTGGAGATCATCCAGAGCAGCGGATAGAGCATGACCAGGCCGAAGCCGATCAGCAGGATGTGCTTGACCACCGGCCCGCCCTTGAGGGGGCGGAACAGCACCGGGAGCGGCCTACTTGGTGTCGCCATAGAAGACCCAATACTTAGACGCGAGGAAGTTCACTCCGGTCAGGGCGGCGATGATGAGCAGCAGGATCCACGCCATCGCCGCGGCGTAGCCCATGTCGTAGCTCTTGAACCCCTTCAGATAGAGGTAGAGCGTGTAGAAGAGGGTGGAGTCGGCCGGGCCGCCCTTGCCGTTGCTGACGATGAACGCCTGCGTGAACGACTGGAACGACTTGATCACCTCGAGCACGAGGTTGAAGAAGATGATCGGCGTCAGCAGCGGCAGCGTGATCGAGCGGAACTGGCGCAGGGTCCCGGCGCCGTCCACCGCCGCCGCCTCGTAATAGCTGCTGGGGATCTGGCGCAACCCGGCGAGGAAGATGATCATCGGGGCGCCGAACGTCCACACGTGCAGGAGGATCAGCGTGCCCAGCGCCGTGTCGGGGTCGCCGACCCAACCGGGCCCCTGGATGCCGAAGATCGACAGCGCCGCGTTGACCAGGCCGTCGGCGCCGAAGACCTTGCGCCAGAGGATCGCGATCGCGACGCTGCCGCCCAGCAGCGAGGGCAGGTAGAAGATCGAGCGGTAGAACGACAGCCCGCGCAGCCCCCGGTCGAGCACCAGGGCCAGCGCCAGCGCGAAGGCCAGCTGCAGCGGGACCGACACGACCACGTAGATCGTGGTCACCTTCAGCGAGGACATGAACCTCTCGTCCTCGGTGAACATCTTGATGTAGTTGTCCAGCCCGACCCACTTGGCCTCCTTGAGGAGGCTGTAGTCGGTGAAGGACAGGTAGAGCGAGGCGATGATCGGGCCGACCGTGATGACAAGCAGGCCGACGAACCAGGGCGCCAGGAACAGGTAGGCGGCCCTTGCCTCGCGGCGGGCGCGTAGGGAGCGGGGTCCGCCTCCGCCGGCCTGCGTGGCCGGTTCGCGCGGGGCTCGGGTCTTCACCGCCACCGTGTCAGCCATGACGGAACTCATTCGTCATTCACGGACCTTCCGGCGAGATGTGAATGGATAGCGCTTTCCTATAGCTGGCGGGAAAGTTACGTCAACCCTTTGCAGACGTTACATAGCCGTTACCGATATATCGTTACGACGTTGTCCCAGGTAGAGAGCCTGCCCGTCCGAGAAGTCAGATGAATTCGCTGCTCAGTTAGTACAACCGTTTGCAGCCGACCCGCTACCGTGGCGGAGCAGTGGAGTCCCTGATCACCAGGCGCGTCTCCAGCGAGGTGGTGGCCGTGACCTCCTGGATGAGCAGATCCACGGCGAGCCGGCCGGCCGCGGCGGTGGGCATGGCGACAGTGGTGAGCTTGGGGCGGTTCAGCCGTCCGGAGACGATGTCGTCGATCCCGATCACGCTGACGTCCCGCGGCACGCTCAGCCCCAGGTCACCGAGCCCTTCGATGAGCCCGATCGCCACCAGGTCGTTGTAGGCGAGCACGCCGGTCGCCCCGGAGTCCCGCACCCGCCGCGCGGCGGCGAGCCCGCCCCGCTCGGTGGGCGCGTTGGGGCCGATGACGACCAGCTCGACACCCTCCACCTGTTCGGCGGCCGTACGGATCTCCGCGCTGGTCCACGAGCCGGCCGGGCCCGACACGAGCGCCACGCGGCGGTGGCCGAGCCCGGTCAGGTGCTCGACCGCCAGCCTGGCCCCGTGGCCGACGTCCATCAGCACCGTGGCGGCGCCGCGCAGCCGCCGGTTGATCACCACGAACGGCACCCGCGCGGCCAGCCGTTCCAGCGCCTTGTTGGACGAGCGCGGGCTGCACAGCACCAGGCCGTCCACCTGTTTGGAGAACGCCTGCACCAGCTCCTCCTCGGTGGCCGCCTCCTCGTCGGTGTCGGCCACGAACAGGTGGTAGTCGCGCTGCCTGGCCGCCGAGTGGGCCGCCTTGATCAGCGGGGGGAAGAACGGATTGGCGATGTCGGCCACGATCAGGCCGAGGTTGTGGGTGCGGCCCGTCGTGAGCGCCCTGGCCGCCCGGTTGGGGCGGTATCCCAGCTCCTCGGCCACCGTGAGCACCCTGGTACGGGTGGCCGCGTTCACCATGTGCGGTGCGGAGAACGTCCGCGACACGGTCGATACATGGACACCGGAAGCCCGGGCCACATCACGAATCGTCACTGTCACAGTCGCCCACCCTAACGCAACCGCTTGCAGAATCCCTGAGTACCATGAAAGCGCTTGCCGCCCCGTTGCATCAGGAAACCCCTGCTCCAGCGAGGGGGGCGAAATCACCCCTTGACGACCTCGCCCTGAGGACACAAAGGTTTAGTGCAACTGTTTGCAGTCTTGAAGGAGCCCTCACGGTGAGCAGAGTCCTCGTCACCGGAAGCGCAGGACGCCTCGGCCGTAGCGTGGTCACCACGCTCGCGGCGGCCGGGCACGAGGTCATCGGCGTCGACCGAACGCCCGGCACGCCATCCGAGGCCGCGATGGCCTTACCGGCCGATCTCACGGACACGGGCGAGACCTTCGAGGTCATCGCCCGGTTCCGGCCCGAGACCGTGATCCATCTGGCCGCGATCGCGACCCCGTTCAGCCTCCCGGAATCGGTGATCTTCAAGGTCAACACCCAGCTCGCGTTCAACGTCTGCGAGGCTTCCGTCGCGCTGGGCGTGCGCGGCGTGGTGGTGGCCAGCAGCCCCACCGTCATCGGGTACGGCGCCCCCGGCGGCTGGGCGCCCGCGTACCTGCCGATCGACGAGGAGCACCCGGTGCGCCCGTGGAACGCGTACAACCTGTCCAAGGTCACGGCAGAGCAGACCATGAAGGCGTTCGCGCTGGCCGGGACGACCAGGATGGCCGCGATCAGGCCGTGCTTCGTCATCCCGCCCGAGGAGTGGGCGGGCGCGCCCACCCAGTCGGGCCACACGGTGCGCGAGCGCCTCGACCGGCCGGAGCTGGGCGGGGTCTCGCTGTTCAACTACATCGACGCCCGCGACTGCGCCGACATGATCACGGTGCTGGCGGGGGCGCTGCCCGAGCTTCCCAACGGCGAGGTGTTCTTCGCCGGGGCCGCGGACGCGCTGGCCCGCAAGCCGCTCGCCGACCTGCTGCCCCAGGTCGTGCCCGGCACCGAACCGTTCGCCGCCGGTCTCACCGGCACCACCCCCGCCTTCTCGATCACCAAGGCAGAGCGCCTGCTCGGCTGGCAGCCCAAGCGGAGCTGGCGCACCGAACTGAAGGAAGCTGAGTCAACTACCGCCGGCTGACGCCGGTGGTTTGCTCTCACGGTCCCGTCTGGCTGAAGGGAGGCCGATAGCGTGTGGCTGGTTGACAGCAGCCCAGCCCGCCGCGCCGCGTGCGGCGACGTTGCGGGCCGCGATGTGATCGGCGTGCCCAGCGAGGCCACACCCGGTGCAGACGAACCGGCCCCGCGCGGGCCGATTCGCTTTGGCGACGCACCCGCACCGCGGACAGGCCTGCGAGGTGTAGGCGGGGTCGACCAGGAGGAAGGCGATCCCGGCCCGCGCGGCCTTGTAACGGGTGAACGCGATCAGCTGGGCGAACGCCCAGCCGTGCAGGGTGCGCCGCTGGAACCGATGAGCCCTTACCCGCCCGCGGATACCCCGGAGATCCTCCAGGGCGATCCCGCGGCCGGTGCGTTCGGCTTCGCGCACCACGTGTGTCGAGAGCTGGTGGTTGAGGTCGGTCATCATCCGGTGCTCACGCCCGGCCACGCGACGCAGCACCCGCCGCGCCGAACTCGTGCCCTTCCTCTGCAACCGTCGGCGTTGCCGATGCCGCCGCTCCCGCAGCGTGCGGACATGGCCATTGTCGGTGATCGGACCAGCCAAAGCAGGGCCGGGCAGCACCGCACCATCAGAGGTGACCGCCAGGTTCGCCACCCCTTGATCCACCCCCAGGAAGCCGTTGACCGGTTCCTGGACGATGGGTCGGGGCAGGGTGACACTCACCTGCAGCAGCCAAACGCCGCGCCGAAAGATCAGGTCGGCCTCCCCGCGCGGCAGCGTGTCGACAGCCTTCAGGTCTTCCGGCCGGCCCGCGTAGGGGACGTGCAAGCGGCCGGTGGGAGTCCACAGCGACACGATGCGGGCATCCCGGTTCCAGGTCATCAGACGTGCGTCATAGGGAACGGCGCCGTGCGGCCGGAAAATGTGAGCTCGCTTCTTGCTGGCGCGTCGGTTGGCATAGGTGCCGGCGACCCGGGCAATCGCCCGCACCGCTGCCTGCGCACCCAGCCCGGGAAGGTGGACGCGTGCCGCATGGTAAGCCAGCCGGTGCAGTTCCAGCACGGCGAAGATCCGATGTTGCCAGGCCAGCCGAGAGACGAAGGTGGCCGCCTGGTTGCACGTCTCCACCGCTGCCTTGAGGGCGTCGGCCTGATCGGGGGTGGGCGAGAGCCGCAGTTGAACCACCGACGGCAGACCTTGCCGCTTGACGGCCGAGCGGCGGATCGCCATCGCGCACCTCCCGTCACTGGGGTCCCGTCCATCGCGAATATTACCGATTGTTATCAAGTGTTTCCATACTGTTTTCGAAAGGAGGGTGGCGCTTCACCGGTCCTGATGGACCGGCTCTTCGCGCCACAACTCACATGGACCTGAGCGGTGTGCTGTTCTTCCCCGTGACACCCTTCGACGCCGACGGCCGGCTCGCCGAGGAGGTGCTGGCCGAGCACATCCGGCAGGGCATGGAGCACGGTCCCGGCGGCGTGTTCGTGGCGTGCGGCACCGGCGAGTTCTCGGCGCTGTCGGAGGCCGAGCACGCGCGGGCGGTGCGGGTGGCGGCCGAGGTCGTGGGCGGGCGGGTGCCGGTGTTCGCGGGCGCGGGCGGCCCGCTCGGCACGGCGCTGAACCAGGCGCGGGCCGCGCGCGAGGCGGGCGCCGACGGGCTGCTGCTCATGCCGCCGTACCTGGCCCAGGGGCCGGGGCACGGCTTCGCCGCCTACGTGGCGGCGGTGGCCGCGGAGCTGCCGGTGATCGTCTACCAGCGGGGCTCCGTGGTGCTGGAGCCGGAGGCAGTGGTGGAGCTGGCCGGGATCCCCGGGGTGATCGGGCTCAAGGACGGCGTCGGCGACATCGACCGGATGCAGCGGATCGTGCTGGCGGTGCGGGAGGCGTACCCGGACTTCCTGTTCTTCAACGGGCTGCCGACGGCCGAGCTGACCATGCCCGCCTACCGGGGCATCGGCGTGGAGCTGTACTCCAGCGCGGTGTTCGCGTTCGCGCCGGAGATCGCGCTGGCCTATCTGAACGGTGACGAGCGGCTGCTCACCGGCTTCTACGCCCCGCTCGTACGGCTGCGCGGCAAGGTCCCCGGCTACCCGGTCGCCCTGGTCAAGGCCGGGGTACGGCTGCGCGGCCTGGACGTGGGCGCCGTCCGCCCGCCGCTGGTCGAGCCGACCGACGAGCACCTGGAGGAGCTGGAGGCGCTGATCAAGACGGGGCTGGAGCTGGCCGCGTCATGACGATCGCCGACCTGCGTACCTCGCTGCGGACGGCCCCGCTGCCGCGCCCCTGGGGTGCGGACGTGCCGGCCAACCACGTGGTCGTGTGCGAGGTCACGCTAAAGGACGGGCGGACCGGCACCGGGTTCTCGTGGACGCCGCAGATCGGGGCGCACGCCGTACAGGCGCTGCTCGACCACGACCTGCGCGAGGCGCTGATCGGGCTGCCCGCGCACCCCGAGGTGGTGTGGGACCGGCTGTGGCGGCACCTGCGCGAGGCGGGTCCCGGCGGGATCACCACGATCGCGCTGGCCGGGATCGACCTGGCGTTGTGGGACCTGCGCTGCGGTGACAGCGGCCTGACCGACGTGCTGGGCCGGCGGCGCGACGAGGTCCCGGTCTACGGCAGCGGCGTCAACCTGCACTACCCGCTGGAGGAGCTGGTGGAGCAGGCGCGGCGCTGGGTGGCGGCCGGGTACCGGGGCGTCAAGATCAAGGTGGGCCGGCCCGACCTGGCGGAGGACGTGGCCAGGGTGGCCGCCGTCCGCGAGGTGATCGGGCCCGACCGGCTGCTGATGATCGACGCCAACCAGCGGTGGGACCTGCACCGGGCCAGGCGGGCTCTTTCCGCGTTGCGGGAGTTCGGGCTGCACTGGATCGAGGAGCCGCTGCCCGCCGACGACGTGGCCGCGCACGTGGAGCTGCGGCGCTCCACCGACGTGCCGGTGGCGGTCGGGGAGAACGTCTACACCACCTACGGCTTCCGCGACCTGCTCGCGGCCGGGGCGTGTGACATCGTCCAGCCGAACGTGGTGCGGGTCGGCGGGATCACGCCGTTCCTGCGCATCGTGGAGCTGGCCAGGACGTACGACGTGCCGGTCTATCCGCATCTGCTGAGCGAGGTGTCCGGGCAGCTCGCGCTGTCCCTGCCGCTGCCGGTCATGGCGGAGGACGTGGAGGACGCGTCGTTCGCGGCCCTCGGGCTGCTGGCGGAGCCGTACCCGGTGCAGATTTCCGACGGGGTCCTGCGGGCTGGCGCGCACGCGGGGCTCGGACTGAGGTGGTCGCGATGAAGGTGGTACTCGCTGGTGCGCACGGCCATGGGCGGCACCATCTGGGCAATCTGCGCAGGCTGACCGACCAGGGGCTGATCGAGCTGGCCGGGATCTGCGACGTGGTGCCCGTCGAAGTGGACTTCGGCTCGCCGCTGCAGTCGCCCGACCTGGGCGAGCTCCTCGCGAAGACCGGCGCGGAGATCACGGTCATCTGCACGCCGATCCACACGCACGCCGACCTCGCGGTGACCGCCCTGCACGCGGGATCCCACGTGCTGCTGGAGAAGCCGCCCGCGGCGAGTCCCTCCGCGCACGCCCGGATCGCCGCGGCGGTGGCGGAGACGGGGCTGGCCTGCCAGGTCGGCTTCCAGTCGCTGGGCTCGGCGGCGGTCCCCGCGCTGCGCTCGCTGATCGCCGACGGCACCATCGGGCGCGTACGCGGCATCGGCGGCGCGGGCGCCTGGGAGCGGCCCTCGACCTACTTCACCCGGTCGGCCTGGTCGGGCAAGCGCCGGCTCGACGGCGTGGACGTGGTGGACGGCGCGCTGACGAACCCGTTCGCGCACGCCGTCGCGACCGCCCTCGCCCTGGTGGACGGCCCTGTCGCGGAGATCGAGGCCGAGCTCTACCACGCCCATCCGATCGAGTCGGACGACACGTCCTGCCTGCGGATCCGACTCGACGACGGCTTCGTGATCACGATCGCGGTGACGCTCTGCGCGACCGGCCGGAGCGAGCCGTACCTGGTCGTGCACGGCGACGCGGGCCGCGCCACGCTCGTCTACACGCAGGACCGGCTCAAGGTCGAGCTGCCGGACGGCACGGTCACGACGACCGCGTACGAGCGCACCGACCTGCTGGAGAACCTCATCGACCATGTCCGCACGGGCGCCGAGCTGATGGTGCCGCTGTCCGCCACGGAGACGTTCACGCAGGTGCTGGACGCGGTGCGGCTGGCTCCCGAGCCGCTGCCGATCCCGGAGCGCTACCAGGACGTCGAGCGGGACGCCGCCTCGGGCGAGGTCACGCACCGGTTCCTGCCGGGCGTCGCCGACCTGACAGCCCGCAGCGCCGAGACGCTGTCGCTCTACTCGGAGCTGGACGTCCCGTGGACCCGGGTGGAGCTGCTGGCCTCCGGGCGGGCGGTGGCCTCGTACGAGCTGCGGCCCGACCTGCCGGCCACCGACTCCCCGCGGCCCTACCTCCACGGGGTGCGGACGCTGGGCGGGGTCGAGGTCACCGAGGTGCGTCCCGAGGACCACGTGCACCACCTCGGGGCCGGGGTGGCGATCTCCGACCTGGGCGGGGCGAACTTCTGGGGCGGCCGCACGTACGTCAAGGACCAGGGGCCCGCCTGGCTGGACGATCACGGCACGCAGCGGCACCTGTCGTTCTCCCGGCTCGACGACTCAGGCTTCGTCGAGCACCTGGAGTGGGCGGGGCCCGGCGGGCGGCCGGTGGCGCGCGAGGAGCGGACCGTGACGGCCCGGCCGTTCGGGGACTTCTGGGCGCTGGACTTCGCGTTCACGCTCACCAACCTCACGGGCGCGCCGCTGGAGGTCCGGAGCTCGGCCACCAAGGGGCGCGTGGGCGCCGGGTACGGCGGCTTCTTCTGGCGCGCCCCCGGCACCTCCACCGCCCGGATCGCGCTCCCCGGGGACGAGGAGGCCGTGCACGGCAGCCGCGACCCCTGGGTCGCCCTGTCCGGCACCACGCCGGAGGGGCGGGACTGGACGCTCGTCTTCGTGCAGTCGGACGGCGACCCGTGGTTCGTGCGGGTCGAGCACTATCCGGGGGTCGGGCAGGCGCTGGCCTGGGACCGGCCGCTCGTCGTCGAGGACACGCTGACCAGGCGGGTCGTGACGGCGGTGGTGGACGGCAGGCTCGACGCCGCCACCGCGGCCGCGCTGGCGGACACGGTACGCGAAACGACACCGGCCCTTCGGTAAGCCCTCACTCGGCGTTTCCTGGCGGTTACGCGTTCGGTGGCTAGGGTGCGTGATCTGTGACCTCTCCCGCCACTGTGGACACCCGGTCCGTGACCGCCAGGGACCCGTTCTTCGACAACGCCAAATACCTGGCCATCCTGCTCGTGGTGTGCGGTCACCTCATCGAGGACCAGCGGGACCACCCCATCGCCCACGCGCTCTACTTCTACGTCTACGTCTTCCACATGCCGCTGTTCATCGTGCTGAGCGGCTATCTGTCGCGCCGGTTCACGTTCTCGGCGGGGAAGGCGCGCAAGCTCATCTCCACGCTGGCGGTGCCGTACCTGATCTTCGAGGTGGCGTACTCGCTGCCGCGGCTGATCCTGTACGGGAAGTTCGAGCTGACCCTGCTGGATCCGTACTACCTGACCTGGTTCCTGCTGTCGTTGTTCCTGTGGCGGCTGTCGACGCCTGTGTGGCAGCAGCTCAGGTGGCCGCTGGCGGTCGCGGTCGTGCTGTCGCTGCTGACCGGGATGAGCGCGCTGCCCGACGAGCTGGCCATGAACCGGACGTTCGCGCTGCTGCCGTTCTACGTGCTCGGGCTGATGCTCAAGCCGGAGCACTTCGCGTGGCTGCGCAGGCCGTACATGCGGCTGACCGGCTTCCTGACGCTCGGGCTGGGGCTGGCGGCGGCGCTGCTCGTGCACGACCAGGTGCCGACGGAGTGGATCAGATGGCGGCTGTCCAACTCGGCGCTGCACGTGGACGACCTCACCGGCACGGCCGTGCGGCTGGGGCTGCTGGTGGCCGGGGCGGTGCTGGTGGCGGCGTTTCTGGCGGTGACCCCGGCGCGGCACACGTGGTTCAGCGATCTGGGCTCGGCCACCATGTACGCGTACCTGCTCCACGGGTTCGTGGTCAAGGTCGCCGAGCGGTTCGAGCTGGGCGTGCCTTTGTCGATCCTGCTCGGCGTGGCCGCCGCCACCCTGCTCTGCACGCCGCCGGTGCGCAAGCTCTTCCACTGGGCCGTGGAACCGCGCATGTCCTGGGCCTTCACGCCGCTCCGCCGGCCGTGACACGGTGGCGGGTATGGCCATCGACTTCACCCTCGCTCCCGAGCACGAGGAGATCCGCAAGCGGGTCCGCGCCTTCATCCAGGGGACCGTCATTCCCGCCATGGAGGAGGTGAAGGAGTCCGACCGGGACGCCTACCTCCGTACGATCTTCCGGCTCCGCTCCCAGGCCAAGGCCGAGGGGCTGTGGCTGCCGCACATGCCGAAGGAGTGGGGCGGCATGGGGCTGGGCCACGTCGAGCTGGCCATGGTGCAGTCGGAGGCGGCCAAGACCCGCGTCGGGCCGTGGGTGCTCAACTGCATGGCCCCGGACGAGGGCAACATGCACACCCTCCTGCACTGGGCGACGGACGAGCAGAAGGAGAAGTACCTGCGGCCGCTGCTGGAAGGCACGCAGATGTCCTGCTTCGCCATGACGGAGCCGGAGGTGGCGGGCTCCGACCCCACCCTGATCCGCACCACGGCCGTCCGGGACGGGGACGAGTGGCTGATCAACGGCCACAAATGGTTCATCTCCAACGCGCGCCGGGCCAACTTCGCGATCCTCATCGCGCGGACGGAGCCGAACGTGCCCGAGGGCTCGCGCGGCGCGAACACCGCCTTCCTCGTCGACCTCCCCGACCCGGGCTGGAACGACGTGCGCGAGGTCGAGACGATGCACGGCTCCACGGGCCACAGCGAGATCGTCATCACCGATCTCCGCGTGCCCGACGGCCAGATCCTGGGCGGTCGCGGCAACGGCCACCGCCTCGGCCAGTACCGCCTGGGCCCGGCCCGGCTCGCCCACTGCATGCGCTGGATCTCCCAGGCGGAGACGGCCCTGGACATGATGGTCGAGCGCGCGCTCAACCGCTACAGCCACGGCTCGCTGCTGGCCGAGAAGCAGGGCATCCAGTGGATGATCGCCGACTCGGCCATGGAGCTGTACCAGTGCAAGCTGATGGTCCTGCACGCCGCATCCAAGATCGACAAGGGTGAGGACTTCCGTACGGAGGTGTCGATGGCCAAGCACTTCGTGGCCAACAGCCTCAACCGGATCGTGGACCGGGCGATCCAGGTGCATGGCGCGCTGGGCTACTCGACGGACACGCCGCTGGCCGGCATGTTCCAGCACGCCCGCTGGGCCCGCTTCGCCGACGGCGCCGACGAGATCCACCAGATGCGCATCGCCGAGCGCACCATCGCCGCCTACCGGGCCACCGGCTCCACCAACTCCGCCACCGGCGGCCTCCCCCTGTGACGCCGACACCGCCGGCCTGCCGGGCTCCCGCTGCCACGGCTTCAGGCGGTCGTCACCTGGGGCGGCTTCAGACGGTCGTTATTCGGAGGCCACGGCTTCAGACGGTCGTTATCCCGGGGCGGCGCCTTCAGACGGTCGATATCCGCAGCCGGCTTCAGACGGTCGTTTTCCAGGGGCGGTGGCTTCAGACGGTCGTCGCCCGGGGAGCCGGCATCGTCACGATCTCCCGCTCGTAATAGGCCCGGAAGTCCTCCCCGGCCGCGAACAGCTTGTCGAGCTCGCCCCGGCACGCCGCGATCACATCAGGGTCGTCGATCCGCCTCGCGCCGCTGTGGGTCCCGCAGGCGTCGTACGTCACCTCGTACATGACGGACGACCCCAGCACGACGAGCTCCGGCAGGCGCCGGTCGATCTCGAGGTCGGACACCTCCGCCGCGTCGAGCACCCGCACCTGCTCGGCCACATCCACCCGCAGCGCCAGCACGTGCATCTCCCACTGCAGGTACGGGGTGACGGGTTGCTCGACGATCCGGATCCGCCGGCAGGGGTAGACCCTGCCCCGGCCCCCGTCACCCGTGTCGTCGACCAGCTTGAGCGAGCGTTCCCAGTCGCAGTCCATCATCGCGAGCCAGCTCGGCTCCCCGGCCTCGAAGCGCTGAATACGCTGGAGTTTCCAGAGCACGTCATCAATGTTCCGGAAATTCGGCCAGAAATCGTCAAGATATCCGTCCGCACTTAGCAAGACTCCCGATATCTCGTGAATGCGCTCAAGCATATGACGACCGTACCCATCAGATTCGCGGCACGAACCCGTGAGCAGCGGCTACGCTGGCCGCGATGCTCACACAATTGATCGTCCTGCGCGGCAACTCCGGCTCGGGCAAGACGAGCGTCGCCCGAGCCCTCCGCAAGGCGTACGGCAGGCGCGGCCTCGCGGTGGTGAGCCAGGACGTGCTGCGCCGCGACATCCTCCGCGAGCTCGACGTCCCGGACGGCGTCAACATCGGCCTCATCGACACCGTCACCCGCTACGCGCTCGACCACGGCCACCACGTCATCCTCGAGGGCATCCTCACGGCCGGCAGGTACGCCCCGATGCTCCAGTCCCTGCGCGAGGACTTCCCCGGCCGCAGCAGCTTCTTCTACCTCGACATCCCCTTCGAGGAAACGCTCCGCCGCCATGCCACCCGCCCGCAGAGCGCGGAGTTCGGCCCGGACATGATGCGCGAATGGTACATCGAGCGGGACCTGCTGCCCGGCGGCTACGAAACCGTCATCGATCAGAACAGCTCGCTCGATGAAACGGTACGACGGCTGCTCTCCGAAACACTCGAATGCGCAGAAACCCACAATTACCAGAAATCCACCCGATCCCCAGCAAATCACCTCATCAGCTAATCGCTTATACGCCCGCGCCTATCCTCTGCGGCGGGCGTAGGCCGCGGGTGGCATCCCGACCGCGGCGGTGAAGTCGCGGGTCAAGTGAGCCTGGTCCGTATAGCCGAGTTCGACGGCCAACGTCGCGAGGTCCAGCCCTTCGTACACCCGCTCCGCCGCCTCGTGCAGCCGGAAGCGGCGGATCACCCATTTGGGGCCGATGCCGACATAGTCCCGGAACAGCCGCTGCAACGAGCGCACCGACCGTCCCGATCTGGCGGCCAGCTCATCGACCCTGGTCAGGGAGACCTCGTTCTCGGCCATCTCCACCAGCGCCGCCACCTCTTCGGCCAGCGGATCCCGCTCCGGCCCCAGACTCAGCAGGAACCTCTCGACCAGCCCGATGGCGGCCCGGGCATCGGGCTCGGCCAGAACCTGCTCGACCAGCGAGACGCCCGCCGCGCCGTACATCTCGCCGATCTCCACGAAACGGTCGGTCCACTGCGACACCGGACCGCCGAGGAACGGCCGGAACCCGCCCGGGCGGAAGCGCGTGCCGAGCACGCGGCCGCTGCCCCGCATCGTGTACGAGAACCCGCCCTTGATCACTCCCGCGAACTGGTGGAAGTCCGTGGTGATCGTCATGTTCACGGTGGGGTGCGAGACGATGCGCTGTTCGTACGGCTCGGCGAGGTCGGTCCACGTGACGACCCAGAAGTGCTCCACAAACGCCGCAATCTCCGCTGATGGCGCCTGTCTGAAGAAATCGAAGGCGTCGAGCCCCGCGTACGGGTCGACCCAGCCGCGCTGTCGCGTTTCTACAAGCCGCGCCTGGGGCGGGCGGGGCATCATGGCTGCCATGGACGACATGATGCCGCTGATGACGCGCGCCACCGAACGGACCGCCGGATTGGTCCGCGCGGTGCGGCCCGAGCAGTTCGATTCCCGTACGCCCTGCGCGAAGTTCGACGTCAAGGACCTGATCAACCACCTCGAGTGGGTGGCGGACCTGTTCGAGTCGCTGGGCCGCCAGGGGGAGAGGATCGAGCAGGAACCGTACGCGGGCGACTTCCCCGAGCGCGCGGAGCGCACGCTGGCCGCCTGGTCCCGCCCCGAGGCATGGGAGGGCACCAGCCCCGCCATGGGCCTGCCGATGACCACGCTGGCCCACATGTACCTCGTCGACATGGTCGTACACGGCTGGGACCTGGCCAGGGCCACCGGCCAGGACTACGAGCCGGAGGCTGAGACCGTCTCGCGGGCACTCCACTTCACCGACCAGATGGCGGAGATGGGCCGGCAACGCGGCGCCTTCGGCCCACCGGTAGACGTGCCGGACAGCGCCCCGCAATTCGACCGCCTCCTCGGCATCATCGGCCGCGACCCCGCCTGGACCCCGTAAACCGCACCGCCCTCGACGAGCCGCCGTCACAACGAAGGGAGACACACCGATCCCCCCGCCCGCCGAACCGATCCGAACGCGGCGACCCCCCTCTCGCCGAACGAACCGGCACGGGGCGATCCCCCCTCCCACCGACGCAAACCGTCGCACAGCGCCCCCCTCCCGCCGAACCAAACCCGAGCACGGCAGCCCCCTCCCACCGCACCAAACGTGGACACCGAATCACCCCTGAATGCCGATGCCGAGGCCGCTGCTCCTCCCCCCGGCGTGTGCTCCCCGAGGCGTCGCCCACCTCCCTCCCCGTGCGGCCGCCTGGCCCCAGCACCCTGCCGAGCCCCTGGACACCAGGCGTTGGGCACCCGATTCGGGCCGATGGACGAGATAGCGCTGCAGCACCGGGTGCCAGCGGTTGGCGGGCAGGTTCCGGAGGGCCGCGACGGCCAGGCAGTACTTGCTCACGGTGACCGGCCGCACCCCCAGCCCGCGCAGGACCTTGTCCACCAGCGCCTTCCCGTCGGCGGACTTCGACTCCAGCAGCACCAGGTCGCGGCGTGCCGGTGCGCTGGAGCGCCCGTCGTGGCAGAGCAGGCCCGTGTCGCAGGTGAGCCTGGCCGCGCCCGAGGGGTCGATGAAGGTCACCCGCTTGTAGTCGGTGGACAGCACCGGCCCCAGCGTCTCCGGGGCGATGAGGTGTAGCTCGGCGAGAAGGGTGTCGCGCACGAAGTCGAACGCCTCCCGGGTGAGCGTCCGGCTCGGCGCGTCGTCGTACGGGATGCGGTGTTTGTCGGTGCTGCCACGGGTGCCGTTGAGCTTGAGCTCCAGCCACCGGCCGCCCCCGTCCAGGTAGGTGCGGGTGCGCAGCTTGAACCTGCGCCGCCGATCCTGCCGGTGCTGGTGGAAGGTGAGCAGGTCAGGCGTGTCGAAGTAGGTCGATGTGTAGCGGAACTGGCGTCTTGCCCCGATGCGCAGCACGGCGAACCGGTCTCCCAGCTCGGCCGCGAGTGCCGCCATGGTGGCGGCCGTCACGATGTATTTGCGATCGACCCGGCTCATCAGCTCCGGCACGTCCTCGAGCCCGATCGGCGCCACCTCGGCCGCGAGCCCGGCCAGCAGCACGTCCGCGTCCAACTCACCCATCACCACACCTCCACCACCTTCTGCATGACTCCGGCTCACGGGGTTCAGCGGACGCCGGCCCGTTGGGGAGGGGCCACGTAGCGGACGTCGACCACCGTTATGTCGCGGACGTAGTCGATCTGGGTGACCACGTAGTGGAGGACATGTGCCCGCAGGCGGCTCTCCAGGTCGACCCGGAGCAGGTCCGGGTCCGAGTGGACGACGTCCAGGGTGATGACCTGGTGGCGGGTACGGCCGAGCAGGGCCGGGTGGTCGGCGACGTACATCACCACCAGCAGGACGCCGTCCAGCAGGAGGGCGGTCAGCGGCCACGCGCCCGCGATGCCGTTGACCAGGCCCAGCACGATGGCGATGAAGTAGTAGGCGATCTCCTGCTGGGTGATCTCGCTGGAGCGGAGGCGGATGATCGACAGGACGCCGAACAGGCCGAAGCCGACGGCGACGTCGACGCGCTGGACGAGCAGGAGCGAGACCACCGCGAAGATGCCCACGTTGAGTGCCACGTAGGCGAAGAGCAGGTCACGTCGATGATGTCGCCGATAGTAGAGGCCATAGGCCAGGGCGACGATCGACGCGAGATCCATTACCAGGCCGGCTGTCACGGCGCTCCCTCCGTCGGTGCTGCTGAGAACAGCTTTTCGGAACGGGGTGAGGCGGGGGTGAGGTGATGATTAGGCGGCTCTCATGCGGTAGCCGGTGCCGCGGACGGTCTCGATGCGGTCAGCGCCGATCTTGCGGCGTAGGTAGCGTACGTAGACGTCCACCACGTTGGAGCCGGGGTCGAAGTCGAAGCCCCACACGTGGCTGAGGAGCTGTTCGCGCGTCAGGACCTGGTCGGGATGCCGGCAGAAGATCTCCGCCAGCGCGAACTCCCTGGTCGACAGATCCACCGCCCGGTCCCCGACATATGCCCGCCGCGTACGCAGATCCAGCGACAGATCCGACACCCGCAGCACGGTCACCTCCGGCGTGCGGTCGGCGCGCACGCGCAGCCGCAGCCGCACCCTCGCCAGGAGCTCTTCGAAGGCGAAGGGCTTGGCGATGTAGTCGTCCGCGCCGCCCTCAAGCCCTGCCACGGTGTCGCTCACGCTGTCGCGGGCGGTCAGGATGATCACCGGCATGGCCACCCTGGACTGCCGCAGCCTCCGCAACACCGTGAACCCGTCGCTCAGCGGCAGCCCGATGTCCAGGATGAGCAGGTCGAACCCGCCCGCGCAGGCCAGGTCGTACGCCGCCACCCCGTCCGTCACCACGGCGGTCACGAAGCCGTTGGCCCGCAGCCCCTTCTCCACGAACGACGCGATCCTGGCCTCGTCCTCGGCGATCAGTATCCGGTTCATCCCAGCCTCCAGAGCTCCCACAGCGGGATGGACATGACGAAACGGGCTCCGCCGCCCTGGGCCTCCGTCACCTTGACGTTGCCGCCGTGGGCCTCGGCGATCGATCTGACGATGGCCAGGCCCAGACCGGCGCCTTCGTACGTCACGGTGCGGCCCGCGCCGCGCACGAACCGTCCGAAGATCCGCTCGCGCTCGGCGGGCGCAACCCCGGGGCCGCTGTCGCGTACCCACAGCTCGACCCACCCGTCGCGGACGGCGGAGCCGACGGCGATCAGGTCGTCGTCGGTGGTGTGGCGGACGGCGTTGGCCACGAGCTGCATGAGCGCCTGCGTGAGCCGCTGGCGGTCGGCGGGCACGCGGGCCTCGGCCACCTCGTCGACCCGCCAGCGCCGGGTGCCGAGCGCGCGGGCCTTGGCGACGACGCTGACCGTGAGGTCGGCCACCTCGACGTCGTGGATGTCGAGAAAGCCCGGCTGCTCGGCCCTGGCGAGGGTGAGGAGGTCTTCGACGATGCGGTTCATCCGGTCGAGCTCGTCGGTGACCAGGGCGAGCGTCTCGGCGCGGTCGCGCGGATCGTCGCCCATGAGCTCCAGGTGGCCGCGGATGACGGTGATCGGCGTACGCAGCTCGTGGCCGGCGTCGTCCATGAAGTGCCGCTGCACGACGAAGGCGTTCTCGAGCCGGTCGAGCATGTGGTTGAACGTCGCGGCCAGCGCGGCCACGTCGTCGTCGCCCGGCACGTCGAGCCGGCGCGTGAGATCGGTGGAGTCGCTGATCTGCTCGGCCGTCTGGCTGATCAGCCGGACCGGCGCCAGCACCCGCCCGGCCACGAACCACCCGGCCGCCCCCGCTAACGCCAGCGCCGCCAGCGCGGACAGCCCGAGGACCCGAACCGCGTCCACGATCTCGTCGCGGTGGCGATCGTAGAGGATCGCCACGACGAAGTGGCCCGGGCGGGGGTCGGGCTTCACCGTCACCGGGATCACCGCATAATGGACCGTTCCTTTCGGGCTCTCGATCTCACCGCCGCCGGGCTTGACGGCCGTGGCCAGCCGCGCGACCAGCGCGTCGTCGATGTCGAGGCGTACGGGTGGCGGGATCGCGGTGATCTTGTGCGCCTTGCCGTCGACGATGCTGAAGAACGTCTCCCACCTGTCGGGCGCGTTGAGCGCCAGGTATCCCGTGAGCAGCTCTCCTACGTCGGTGATCGTGCGGCCGGTCTCCGGGTCGCGCGCGGTCGCGGCGTACCGGCGCAGCTTCTCCGCCTCGTTGCTGAGCTCGAGGTTCGTACGGTCGTCGAGGCGAGCCAGCAGGATGGTCCAGGTCGCGAAGATCGAGACCGCGAGGGCGAGGCCGACGACGGCGAGCATCCAGCCCACGATCCGGGCACGGGCGCTCACCCGCATTCGATCGCCTGGTCAGTCGTCGCCGTCATCGTCATCTCCACCGCCACCGTCGTCGTCATCGTCACCACCACCTGGTCTCGGCGCCGGCGGTCTGACCGGCTCGGCCCTGGTCTGGCGCGGTGCGGGCCGCACGGCGGTCCCGCGCGCCGCGGCCTCGTCGCCGTCGCGCGACCCGGTGGCCCTGGCGGGTCTCGGGCCGGTGCTCGTGCCGACCTTCGGCCTGGCGCTCGCGGTGGGCTTCGGTTTCACGCCGGTGGTGGGCTGTGGCCTCACCCCGGCCGCGGGCTGGGACCCGGCATCGGCAGCAGGCCGGGATCCTGCGTCCGCGGCCGGCTGGGATCCGGCATTGGCGGCCGGCCCGGACCTGGCCTCGGCGGCCGGCCGTGGCGCCGTGTCCGTGGCGGGCGGTGGCGTCGTGCCCGCGGTGGGCTCCTGTTTCGTGCCTGGGGTGAGCTCCGGTCTCGCGCCCGGGGTGAGGCCTGGTTTCGCGCCCGGGGTCGGCTGGCCGGAGCCCGGCCCGGGGGCGCCGCTCCCCGCGGGGGCCGACATGCCGGCCTCGCCCGGCGCGGGCGTGTGTGACACCACGACGGCCTCGCCCAGATCGGGCTCGCTGTCGGCCGCGCGCACCAGCCCCACCGACATGAACCCCGCCATCGCCGCGGCCAAGGCGAAGAGGACCAACGTTCCCCGATGCTTCATGACCTTGACCTTGACGCCCTTCGAGGAGACCACGCTGAAGCCCAGATGAGAAACCTCTCATCTGATCACGCTGAGCCGCAGTAGAATCACGCTCTAATTGCTGGGGTTCGCCGTCCATACCGCCTCTTCTCGGGCGGGGATTCCGACGGGAGGCGTTCAGGGTGGGTTCGCCTTCTCGGGCGGGGGTTCCCGACCGGAAGCGTTCAGGGTGGGGCCACCCTCTCTGGCGGGGTTCCCGACCGGAGGCGGTCAGGGTGGGGTCGCCTTCTCTGGCGGGGTTCCGGCGGGAGGCAGTCAGGGTGGATTCTGCCTGGGAGGTCGGGCTTCGGCCGAAGCGGCCAGAGGCGGTCGAGATACGCAAGGGCGGAGTCGTTCCCGGCAAGGGCGGGGCCGGTGGAGGTGCCTGCCCGGCACGGCGGACGCGCTCGGGACCGGAAGGAGTGCAGATGCGGGTACGGGACAAGGTTGTCGTCGTCACGGGTGCGGCCGGCGGGATCGGGAGGGCGATGGCGCTCAGGTTCGCCGCCGAAGGAGCGGCCGGGGTCGCCGTCGCGGACCTCGACGAGGCCGGGGCGATCGCGGTGGCCAAGGAGATCGGTGACCGCGCCACCGCAGTACGCGTGGACGTGTCCTCGGAGCCGGAGGTGGCCGCCCTGGCCGAGACCCCGTTCGGGCCGGTGGACCTGTTCTGCTCCAACGCCGGCATCATCGGCGGCCACGGCCTGGACGCCCCCGACCAGGAGTGGAGCCGCCTGTACGCGGTGAACGTGCTGGCCCACGTGTACGCCGCCCGCGCCGTCGTACCCTCCATGATCGCCCGAGGCGGCGGCTACCTGCTGAACACCTGCTCCGCCGCGGGCCTGATCAGCTGCCCCGGCGACGCCCCGTACGCGGTGACGAAGGCGGCGGCGATCGCGTTCGCCGAGTGGGTGGCCATCCACTACGGCTCGCGGGGCATCAAGGTCAGCGTGCTGTGCCCGCAGGGCGTGCGTACCGGCATGCTGGAGCAGGGGCTGGAGGAGGACCATCTGACCGCGAGGGCCGTGGCCGCCTCGGGCACCATCCTCGATCCGTCGGACGTGGCCACCGCGGTCGTCGAGGGCCTCGAAGCGGAGCGCTTCCACATCTTCCCGCACCCGGAGGTGGCCGAGTTCGTCCACCGCAAGGCCGAGAACCCTGACCGATGGCTGGCCGGAATGTCGCGCTTCGTGGACTCCCTGACCTCGACCCCCTGACCTGGACTCTCCGACCTCGACTCTCCGACCTCGACTCTCCGACCTCGGATTACCGAGTCGCGGATGCCGGGCGCCGATCGCGCACGGAGCGCCCAGCTGCGGTCGGCGATTCGGCTGCCGGGGCTTCGGCCGTCAGCGGTTCGGCGGTTCGACCGTCGGTGGTTAGGCGGTCGGTGGTTAGGCGGTCGGTGGTTAGGCCGTCGGTGGTTAGGCCGTCGGTGGTTAGGCCGTCGGTGGATCGGCGATCGGCGGCCAGCGGTCGGCGGCTTTCCTTGGAGGAGTTCGAGCAGCGGCCGAGCACGATGCTTGGTCATCGCACGTTCGCCGAGGCCGAGCCGAACGGTCCGGTGGACGTGCTAGGCGACGTCGAGCAGGATCTCCAGCAGGTCCTGCGGTGCGTCGCGCATGAGGTTGTGTCCGCTGGCCACCGCGTGCGTAGTCCACGCGGGGTCGTGGCGCAGCCGCTCGTAGACGGACGTGAACGGCGACTCCCCCTCCCACCCCGCCGCGTACACGTACTCCCTGCGGCGCACGTGCGCGAGGTCTCCGGTGAGTCGTAGCGGCTGGAGCAGCGAGGCGATCGGATGGGCCGTGGCGCGCGGGTCGAAGAACGGCAGCGTCCGGGTCGCGTAACCGCTGTCCACCACGTCCACGTACCATCGCCGCTCCTGATCGGTGACGAGGCTCCAGCAGGAGTCCCCGTGGCCGGGCACGACGGCGTCGAGGTAGACCAGGTCGCGCACCCGCTCGGGCGCGCGGTCGGCGACCCCCGTGATCACCATCCCGCCGTAGCTGTGGCCGACCAGGATCGCTTCGGTGAGGTTCTCGGCGGCCAGGACGCCGGTCACGTCCTGGATGTGCGTGTCGAGGTTCACCCCGCCGGTCAGCAGGTGGCTGCGCTCGGCGATGCCGGTCAGGGTCAGCGGGTACGCGCGATGCCCCCGGCTCCGCAACTGCTCGGCGAGCTCGTCGAAGCACCAGCCGCCATGACACATACCGGGGATCAAGACAAATATCGCCACAAGTCAGGATCCTAACAGAGATCGAACCGACCGGTTCTATCTTGTCGGGTCGAGGACGAGCTTGCCGACGGTCCGGCGGCCGCGCAGGTCCGCGTGCACGCGCCGTACCTCCGACATCGGGTGGTCGCCGCCGCGGACCACGCGCAGCTCACCCGCCGCGACCTGCCCGGACATCTCCACGTACGCCTTGCCGAGGATCTCCGGGTACGCGAGGGCGTTCATGAGCCAGAAGCCGCTGACCGTGGCCGAACGGCGCTGCAGGTCGCGTGGCGACACCGGGGCGGGCTCGACCCCGCCCGCCATCCCGTAGTAGGCGAGCCTGCCGAACGGGGCCAGCGCGGCAAGGCTCTGGTCGGTGACGTGGCCGCCCGTCATCTCCAGGACCACGTCGACGGGTTCGCCGTGGTTCGCCGCCCGCAATGCCCCGGTGAGGTCGTCCGCCGCGGGGTCCACGGCGGCGTCCGCGCCGAGGGACAGCGCGAATTCGCGCTTGTCCGGCGTGCCGGCCGTGGCGATGACCCGGGCGCCGCGCAGCTTGGCCAGCTGTACGGCCAGCGAGCCGACGCCGCCCGCCGCCGCGTGGACGACCACGCTCTCCCCCGGCCGCACCCGCGCGGTGTGGTTGATCAGCCACCAGGCGGTCAGCCCTTGGACCAGCAGCGCGATGGCGGTCACGTCGTCCACCCCGTCGGGCACCGGGAAGGCGCTGTCCTCCGCCACCACGGCCTTCTCGGCGTACCCGCCGTCGGAGATCATCGCGGCCAGCCGTCGCCCGTCCGCGGTCCGGCCGACGACCTCGATCCCGGGGATCAGCGGCAGCGTGACGGCGGCGATGTAGCGGTTCTCGCGCAGGAGCGCGTCGGCGAAGTTCACCCCGCATCGCGCCACGTCGATGAGGACCTGACCGGCTCCCGGCCGGGGCTCGGGCACCTCTCGCACGGCCACGACCTCGGGCCCGCCGAACTCGGTGATCTGCACCGCTCGCATGTCCAGCTCCTTGGAATGGAGTACCTAAGTGGTACTGCGTACCATAATGGATCGAAGTACAGGACGACTAGACTGAGGCGGTGCCCCGATCCACCCTCCGCGCCCGCAACCAGCAGCGAGCCCGTGACGAGATCGTCGCGGCCGCGTACGAGCTGTTCGCCGAACGCGACTACGCCGGCGTGACGGTCGCGGACATCGCCGACCGGGCCGGGGTCGGCCGCACCACGTTCTTCCGCTACTTCGGCGACAAGCAGGAGGTCGTCTTCGCCGGCGAGGAGGAACTGCTGGACAACATCGCCCGGCGACACCGCGAGCTGCGGCTCGACCGTCCGCCGTCGCTGCCGGAGGCGCTCGCGCTGCTGCGCGACACCGTGGCGGCGGTCTGCGCATGGGCGACGCGGGACACCGACCGCTACGTCCTGCGCGAACGGCTGATCGCGGCGAACCCCGAACTGGACGACCGCGCGGCCCGCAAACAGCGGCGCCTCGTCGAGCTGGCCGGCGAGCTCCTGCGACAGCAGGGCGCCTCGGCGGAGACCGCCGCGCTGGCCCCGCAGGTGGCGCTGGCCTGCTACAAGGCCGGCCACGAGGTCGCGGCGGGCGACCCGGCCGCGCTGTGGCCGAGCGTCGGCGCGGCCTTCGACCAGCTCGGCGTCACCTCAGACGCCGGGCCGGACCAGACCTGAGGGATCGGCATCACCTCAGGGGCCGAGCGGGACCCGATCTGAGGGCTGGAGGCGGTAACCGTCACTCCACCCTCCGGGGAACGTCGCTTTGAGTAAGGGGGTACTCATGCGATCCCAGCCGGAGGAGCCGATTCTGGGGCTTGATGAGGGATCGGCGGCGCACTCCAGGAGGATCCATGACGCCATCGCGGGCACGCATGCTCATCATGGCCGGAATCCTCGGCCTCGTGGCGGTCCTCGGGATCGCCTGGCTGGCCGGCGTCGCCACCGGCAACGGCGCGGAGCCGGTGGCCGGCACCGGGACGAACGCCACCGCGGACGCCCCGGACGGCTCGGCGGACGCACCCGACGCCGACGGCTCGGCGAGCGATACACCCGACGACGGTACGGCAAGCGGCGCGCCCGACGACGACAGCTCGGCGACCGGCGAGCCCGACGGCTCGACCGGTCAGGGCAAGGACGCCGACGGGCAACCGACCGGCGACAGGTCCACGCCCCCGGGAACGCGCAACAACCGCCGCAGCGTCCACTGGAACGGCGTGCACCTCGACGGCTCCCCCGGCGACGACGGTTGCGTCACCATCATCAACAAGACCTCCACCGTCGGGACGATCGAGTCCGTCTCCTTCACCGTGCAGTCGGGCCCCGGCCGCGCCACGGCCCGATCGGCCCCCGGCCACTGCGACCCCACCGGCGACCCCTTGTGCCAGGGGGTCCAGCTGAGGGCCGGTTCGCAGTGCCTCGCGGGCGCGATCATCACGGGCGACGCCTCCGACCGCCCGTACGTCATCCAGGCGGTGGTCCGCTTCCGCTACCTGTGCGTCAACGTCGAGGACGCGCCCTGCGACCAGGTCCGCGACTGGGGCGGCCCGCCGCCGACGGCGGAGGCGCCGGTGGAGGTGACCGGCCAGACATCCAACAACGTTCCGCACTTCTCGTACTACATCGGCGATTCGGGCACCTCCTCCGAGGAGTCCGCGACGCCGTCGCCGGACGACGGCACCGGCGCCTCCACCGACGACTCGGGCACCTCTCAGGAGGACTCCGGATCGCAGGACGACGGGCCGGATACGGCGGATGACGGCACGACCACGGCTCCGGAGGGAGAGTGACCACCACGCACGAGCCCGCGAGCAAATCCGCGACCGGCCAGGAGCCGCCGCCCGAGCGGAGGACGGCGCCCGAGCAGGAGACGGCACCCGGCCAGGAGACGGCGAGCGCGCAAGAGACGGCACCCCGGCAGGCGACGGCGAGCGCGCCGGACGCAGCGGGCGCGCAAGAAGCGGCACCCGGGCAAGAGGGGCCGAGCGGGCAGGAGGCGGTTTCGGCGCGGGTGCGGCAACTCGCCGAGGCCATAGGCCCCACCACGCTGGCGACCGCGCTGCTGATCTACTTCGGCTACGTGGCAACCCGCGCCCGCTTCGACTACTTCGGCATATCCCTCGACATGACCGGCCTGTCCAACCAGAGCCTGCTCCTCGACGGCCTCGAAGTCGTGCACGTCCCCGCCGCCCTGATCTGCCTAGGCGCGCTGCTGGTCATCGCCGTCCACGCCACCGTCTCCTGGCAGCTCGCCCGCCGCCCCGGCGACACCGTCAACACCTTCCTGGCCGCGGGCTTCACGCTCGTCGGCCTGCTCCTGATCGGCCGCGCGATGATCGGCATCTTCCTCGGGGCCGCCGACACCAGCGTCGTCATCGGCGCGACGCCGCTCGCGCTGGCGTCCGGCCCGGCCACGGTGGCGTACGGGATCCACATCCACGGCAAGAACCGCGGCCGCCCGCTCATGTCACCCCGCCTCGCCAGGAACGGCGTGCTGAGCGTGCTGGGCCTGGCCGTCGCCGGCCTGTTCTGGGCCTCGACCACGGTCGCGTGGGCCTACGGCACCGGCCGGGGCGAGCAGGACGCGCACGACCTGCCCAAACGCGCCGAGGTCATCCTCGACGTGAAGGAGCCGCTGCAGGACGTACCTCCCGGCATCACCCATATCCGGCTGAAGACCACCGGCAAGGACCCGAGCTTCGCGCACCGCTACCGCGGCTTCCGGCTCCTGCTCGCCTCCGGCGGCCGGCTGTTCCTGGTCAATCCGGAGTGGAAACTCGGCCGCGACCAGACGATCGTGGTCCCGTACGACAACGGCATCCGCGTCCAGCTCATCTCCCAGCCCTGACCAGCGCGCCGAGCACGCTACCCCTCGGGGATGCCGGACTCGGCGCGGTCGGCGTCGATCACGTCGCCGAGCAAGGTGACCACGGCCGCGGCGATGTCCCGCAACGTGGTGTCGGGGACAGCCGACTCGGTCTCGAACGCCCGCCGGACGGTACGCGCGAGCAGGTCCGCCCGCTGCTCCCGGCCGTCCGAGGCGCCCTCCGCCCGCAGGAACCCCTCGAACGTCGCCTGGTAGGCGAACCCGAGCTCATCGACGCTCATGTCGTCGCGGAGCAGGCCGTGCTCGGCGAGCAGCCCCAGGTAGTCGCGGGCCATGGCGCCGTGCCGCTCGTCGCGGGCCGGGTCGGGGGAGCTGGTCAGCTTGCCGACCAGGTCGGGTTCGGCAAGGAGGAAGCTGAGCAGCAGCGGCCGGTTCGCGATGGCCAGGAAGTAGGCACGCGCGAACCGGTGCAGCAGGCATGCCCGCGGATCCTCCCCGAGCGCCTGGCGCAGCTCGTCCATCGCCCGGAGCACCTCACGCGCGAAGACCGCGCCGAACAGCTGCTCCCGGGTCTTCCAGTGCAGGTAGACGGTCCCCTTGCCGATGCCGGCCCCGGCGGCCACGTCGTCGATGGTCACCCGCCGGTAGCCGTGGCGCAGCAGCAGGTCCGCCGCCACGTCGAGGATCCGTGCGGCCCGTTCGGCTCGCTGCCGCGGGTCTCGGAGTCGTTCGGCGCTCACCCGCAGACCATATGACCAAATGCGAAATCTGGTCAACCCACTAGCCAGCGATTGACTAACTTTCAAATTTCGTCATATGGTCACATCGAAACCACGGCAACCCGAGGAGTGAGCCATGAAGACAGTCCTGATCTCCGGAGCCGGCATCGGCGGCACCACGCTGGCGTACTGGCTGGCGCGGCACGGCTTCCGGCCCACCGTCGTCGAGCGTGCCACCGGCCTGCGCTCCAGCGGCAACCCCGTGGACGTCCGCGGCCCCGCTGTGACCGTGGCCGACCGCATGGGCGTGATGCCGCGGCTGCGCGAGGCGGCCACGCAGGTGACGGCGCTGAGCTTCGTCAACGCCTCCGGCCGTCAGGTCGGTCGGGTCAACATGCGGGCGCTGCGGCAGGCGTCCGGCAGCCGGGAGGTGGAGGTGACGCGTACCGACCTGGCGGCCATCCTGTACGAGGCGAGCCGCGACTCGGCCGAGGTCCTGTTCGGCGACACGATGACCGCGCTGAGCCAGGACGGCGACGGCGTGGACGTCACCTTCGAGAAGGCGGCGCCGCGCCGGTTCGACCTCGTCATCGGAGCCGACGGGCTCCACTCGACGACCCGGCGGCTGGCTTTCGGGCCCGAGTCCGCGTTCGTCCGCCACATGGGCCTCTACGTCGCGACGATGCAGCTCGACGGCCCGGCCGGCAACGTGCAGGATGTCGTCCTGCACAACGCCCCCGGCCGGCTGGCCTCCGTCCACCCCGTCCACGGCCGCGCCCTGGCGGCCTTCATCTTCCGTCACCCGGAGGTGCGGGGCTTCAACCACCGCGACCTCGCGCAGCACAAGCGGATCCTGACCGACGCCTACGCCGGTGACGGGTGGCGCGTGCCCGAGCTGCTGGACCAGGCCCGCGCCACCGACGACCTCTGGTTCGACTCCGTCAGCCAGGTGCGCCTCGACTCCTGGGCCAAGGGTCGCGTGGCGCTGCTGGGCGACGCGGCCTCGTCGGTGTCGCTGTTCGGCGACGGTTCCACCCTGGCCATGGCCGGCGCCTACACCCTCGCCGAGGAACTGGCCGCCACCCCCGCGGACCCTCAATCGGCCTTCGCGCGGTACGAGGCCGAGCACCGCACCCTGGTGGACCCGCGCCAGGGGAACGTCGCGACGGCCGCGGCCATGATGGTCCCCGCCACCCGCGCCGGGATCGCCGCACGCAACCTGGCGAGCCGGTTCTGGCCGACCGCGGCAGCCGTCTCATGGGTCCGCAACCGGCTCACCCCGGTGGCCGTCTGAAGAACCCCGCGGCCGCGGTCAGGGGCGTACGAGCCTGACGGCGAGGAAGGACGGCCGCTCGTTCAGCTTGTCGTAGGCGGCCTCGTCGATCTCCCGCAGGGCGGCCACCGGGCGCGGCTCGACGACCCGTTCCAGGACGAACCCGGCGGCCAGCAGCTCCCCCAGGAAGACCTCCAGCGACATCCGCTGGAAGTGGATCGAGAACGGGCCGTCGCCCACGGGAACCTCGACCCAGTCGCCGGCGTGGTACGAGCCCCCGAAGTGCTGCCAGTCGGCGGTCGGATGGCCGGTCGAGACCACGAGCCACCCTCCCGGCCGCAGCACCCGGCGCAGCTCGCCCAGCAACTGCGCGCGACGGGTGACGTGGGGATACACCAGCGCGCACACGGCCCCGTCGAACGACGCGTCGGCGGCGAAGTCCAGCGGCTCCTCCAGATCGCGCAGGAGCTCGGCCCGCTCCCCCACCCGCGCCTGCGCGTGGCCCAGCAGCGTGACGCTGCCGTCGACACCGACCACTTCGGCCCCGCGGGCCAGCAGCTCGGCCGCGTAGTGCCCGGCTCCGCACCCGACGTCGAGAACCCTCGTCCCGGCGAGGTCACCGGCGAGCTCCAGCATCGCGGGCCGGTCGACGTAGGCGTTGTACGGGCTCGTGGTGGCATGCTCGGCGAACTGGTCTCCGAGCGCGCCGTGGTAAGCGGTCTCCGGGGGCATCAGCCCATCATGACAGCGCCTCCACCCTGCTCTCCACCCTTCGGAGGTGCCGCTCCACCCCGCCCCGTCCCTACCGTCCCAGGTATGGACAAGCACTCTGGACGGCCGGGCAGCCTCTGGCTCGAACTGCTGCACCGGCTCCTGGACGCCAACGGGGGAAAGATGAACGGCAAGTTCCTGCTCGCGATCGTCGTCGTGGCGCTGCTGGTGGTCGTAGGTTTCGTGGCCTTCCGGCTTATCTTGGTGGACATGATTCTGACCTTGAAGGACTCGCGCTAGGCGATGCGAGAGGTGTGGGGGCGGGTCGTACGGCTCCTGGCGGCCGACGACCCCGAGACGGGGCGCCTGGTCAGGCTGCTGTTGAGCCTGGTCCTCGCCTGGTCGCTGGCGGCGGCCGAGCCCGATCGCGTCCCCGCGCTGCTGTGGTCCGCGCTCGGCGTGTCGATGGCGTGCTGGCTCGCCTTCGTCCTGCTCGACGGCCGGTTCCCGCGCGTGGCCGTAGCCGCGCTGGCGGCGGGTTCGGCGGTCGCGGCGTCGGTGTCGGGGTCGGTCGAGCCGGCGCCCACGGTGTTCGTGTTCGCGATGTTGCTGCTGTTCGCGGCGCACATGACGCCGAGCATGGCGGCGATCGCCGCGGTCACCGCGACCGACCTGGTGCTCATGGTCGGCAGCCTGCTGTGGTGGGAGCAGCCGCGATCGGCGATCGTGGTCCGCGGGACGGTCGTGATGCTCACCGTGCTCTTCGCGTTGCAGCGGCGCCAGTACCGGCAGGCCCAGCACGACCGGGCCAGGGCCATGGCGCTCGACGAGCGGACCCGCATCGCCAGGGAGCTGCACGACGTGCTCGCGCACTCCCTCGGCGCCCTGGGGGTGCAGCTGGAGGTCGCCGAGGCCATGCTCACCGAGCGGGGCGACGTGGAGGGGGCGGTGGCGCGCGTCCGCAGAGCGCGGGCGCTGGCCAGGGAAGGGCTGGTCGAGGCCCGTTCGGCGGTGGCGGCGCTGCGCGAGGACGTGCCGCCACTGCCCGACGCGCTGAGCCTGCTGGTCACCGAGCACCGCAGGGACCACGAGGTGCCGGCCGACCTGCGTACGACGGGCACGCGGCGGCCGATCACCCCGGCGGCGGAGGTCTGCCTCCTGCGTACGGCCCGCGAGGCGCTCACCAACGCCGCCAAGCACGCGCCGGGCGAGCCGGTCACGGTGGAGATCGGCTACGGTGAGGGCGCCGTCCGGCTGGTGGTGCGCAATCCGTACGCGGCCGCGGCGCCGTCGTCCGGGCACGGGCTGCAGGGTATGCGCGAGCGGCTGGCGCTCGCGGGCGGGACGCTGAGCGCGGGACCGTCGGGGGGCCTGTGGGAGGTACGGGCGGAGGTGCCGGAATGAAGGTCCTGGTCGTGGACGACCAGCAGCTCATGCGCGAGGGCCTGGTGGCGCTGCTGGACCTGGTCGACGACGTGGACGTGGTGGGCGACGCGGGGGACGGCGAACAGGCCCTGCGCCTGGTGGCCGAGCTGCGCCCCGACGTCGTGCTGATGGACCTGCGCATGCCCGTGATGGACGGCGTCGAGGCCACGCGGCGGATCGCCCGCGCGCATCCGGAGGTGGCCGTGGTGGTGCTGACGACGTACGACGACGACCGGTCCGTGGACTCCGCCCTGCTGGCCGGGGCCTGCGGCTACCTCACCAAGGACGCCGGGCGCGCGGAGATCGCCGCCGCCCTGCGCTCGGCCGCCGCCGGGCAGTCGACGTTCTCGGCCGTGGTGTCCCGCCGGCTGGTGGACGCGCTGTCCCGTGCCGCGCCGCCGCCGGTCTCGGCGTGTCCCGACGGGCTGACCGTACGGGAGGTCGAGGTGCTGAGGCTCGTCGCCCGGGGGATGAGCAACGCGGAGATCGGCTCGGCGCTCTTCATCGCGGAGACGACCGTCAAGACGCACATCAACAACGCCTTCGCCAAGATCGGCGTACGCAACCGCACGGAGGCCGCCGCCTACGCGCGCGACAGCCTCCTGTAGCGCCTGCGCCAGGGCCAGCGGGCCGGTGGAGAATGACATAGGCTCGTTCTCGATCCGGACAGCTGACCACGGGGAGATGGGTTCATGCCGTCAGGAGCACGCGACGGCGCCGAGGCGGGCCGTCCGGTCGGGGGGCCGGGCCTGGGCGCGTTGTTACGGAGCTGGCGTGAGCGGGCGCTGCTGACCCAGGAGCAGGTGGCCTCGCGGGCGGGGCTCAACGTCCGCACGGTTCGCCGGTTGGAGGCGGACGAGCTGCGGCGGCCGCGCAGCGCGTCGGTGCGCTCGCTGGCCGAGGCGCTGGGCCTGGACGCCGCGGAGGTGTCCGTTCTGACGCGCGCCGCGAGCGGCCTGTCGGAAAGCGCGCGGCCGACACCGCGGCAGCTGCCCGCCGACGCGGCGGCGTTCATCGGCCGGGCGCGGGAGCTGGCCGTTCTCGACGACGTCGGTGACGCCGCCACGGTGGTGGTCACCGCCATCGACGGCATGGCGGGGGTGGGCAAGACCGCGCTGGCCGTGCACGCCGCGTACCAGCTGGCTCCGCGCTTTCCCGACGGTGATCTGTTCGTCGACCTGCACGGCTACACGCGGGGCCTGCCCGCGGCGGACCCGGCCGACGCGCTGGCCCGCGTGCTGGAGGTGCTGGGCGTGCCCGGGGAGACGATTCCGCAGCACCTCGACGACCGGGCCGCGCTCTATCGCAGCGTGCTGGCCGACCGGAAGATGCTGATCGTCCTGGACAACGCCGCGGACGAGGCCCAGGTGCGGCCGCTGCTGCCGGGTGCGGGCGGCTGCCTGGTGCTGGTGACGAGCCGGCGGCGGCTGGTCGGGCTGGACGACGCCCGTATGGTGTCGGTCGACGTGCTGCCGCTCGCGGACGCGATCGCGCTGTTCACCGGCACCGCCGGCGAGGAGCGGGTCGCGGGGGTGCCACGGGAGGTGCTGGCCGCGGTGGTACGGCGGTGCGGGCTGTTGCCGCTGGCCATCCGCCTGGCCGCGGCCCGGCTGAAGGCCCATCCGGCCTGGAGCGTACGGCACCTGTTGCAGCGGCTGGAGCAGCACCAGCACCCGCTGAGCGAGCTGCGCGCCGGGCAGCACAGCGTCACCGCCGCGCTCGACCTGTCCTACCAGGAGCTCACCGACGCCGAGCGGCGGGCGTACCGGCTGCTGGGGCTGCACCCCGGCATGGACCTCGCGCCCGACGCGGCCGCCGCGCTGCTGGCCACCACCGTCAAGCGGGCCGCGACGCTGCTGGACCGGCTGCTGGAGGTCCACCTGCTGCAGGAGCCGATCCCCTGCCGCTACCGATTCCACGACCTGATCAGGACACACGCCGCCGAACGGGCCGCCGGCGAAGAGTCCGAGTCCGACCGGCGCGCCGCCTCGGCGCGCCTGCTGAACCACTACAGCCGCGCGGCCTCGGCGGCGATGGACCTCCTCTATCCCTACGAGGCGGACATGCGGCCGCGTATCGCGCCGGACGAGGTGGCGCCGCCCGCGGTGGCCGACGCCGCCGCGTGGCTCGATGCCGAGCTGTCCAATCTGCTCAGCCTCGCGCAGCTGGCCGCCGAGCACGGCTTCTCCGAACACGTCCGGCACCTGTCGGCCACCCTGCACCGGTGCCTGCGCACCCGCGGCCGGTATGCCGAGGCCGAGACGCTCCTGGAGCGGGCGCTGTCGGCGGCCCGGACGGCCGAATACCGTACGGGCGAGCTGGAGGCCCTCCTCGGGCTCGGCGAGATCCGTCAGATGCAGTGCCGGTACGAGGCGGCTCTGGAGGACTCCTCCCGCGCCCTGGCCATCGCCTGCGCCATCGGTCATCGAGCGGGCGAGTTGCGGGCGCTCAACGGCATCGGCATGGTCCGCGGGTTCCAGGGGGAGTACGCGCGGGCCGCCGAGCACTTCGAGCAGGCGCTGGACATCGCCCGGGCGATCGGTCACCGTACGGGTGAGCTGGACGCGTTGATCGCCGCCGGCAACGTCCACCGGATCATGGGGTGGTACGACACGAGCGCCGACGAGCTGGCGCAGGCGCTCGTCATCGCCCGCTCGATCGGCCACCGCACCGGCGAGTTACGGGCGCTGCTCGGCACCGGCTTCATCCACCTCGGACAGGGCGCGCACGGCCCGGCCACCGGCTACTTCACGCTGGCCCTGGGCCTGGCCCGCGGCACCGGGCACCGGCTCGGCGAGCTCGACAGCCTCAACGGCCTCGGCCACCTGCACCGCTTCCAGGGGCGGTACGAGGAGGCGTACGACTGCTACGAGCAGGCCCTGCGCCTGGCCTGCGAGATCGGCAACAGCAACTGGCAGTTCGAGGCCCTCCACGGCATGGGCCGGCTGCAGCATGCCCGCGGCCAGGCCGGCCAGGCGCTCGACTGCCACCGCCAGGCGCTGGACCTCGCCTCGGACCTTCACCAGCCGAGCGACCAGGCCCGCGCCCACGACGGCCTCGCCCACGCCCACGCCGCGCTCGGCCGGCCCGACCACGCCCGGCGCCACTGGAGCGAGGCCCTGACCATCATGGCCACCCTCGGCATCGACCGGACCGAAGAGACAGGGGTGGACGCCGAGAGCATCCGCGCCCACCTGGCGTCAGCCGATTCGCATCAGCTGCCCGCCGTCGGCCCGTAGGCGCAGGGCGGGGCCGTACCCGGCTGCATCCGGACGCGAAGCACCTGGCGGAGCTCGGGCGGCAGGCTTCCGCGCCCCACGCAGAGCACCTGGCTCGCGCCCGTACGGCCGGTGAGCACGACCTGGCAGCCGGGAGCCGGCTGGTTGTCGAACGTGTCGACCTCGTACGGCTCCACCGGCTGATCCCGGGGCGGCTGGCAGGTCGTGTAGCTGAAACTGACGCCGGCGGTCCCGCTGATCAACGTCAGCCGTCCGGTGGCCGCGTGCGCCGTGCCCGTCGTGCCCGCCACCGTCAGGCAGGCCAGCGCCGACCCGGTGAGCAGTGCTTTTGTCATCGATTTCATGACGCGAGTGTCGATTGCCGCTGCCCGAACATCCAGGGCAATAACCGGCTATTTTCCGGACATATCACGGAAGATCTGCAACTTTACCGTACCGAGATATACCGATTTCGCTACTGTCACATCCATCACATACGAGAGGAAAGCCGGAATGCGCCGCTTACCCACGGTTCTCGCCGCCGCGCTCGCCGCGACCTCGCTCCTCCCTGCCTCCGCCCTGGCCCAATCCGGCCGGAGCAAGGAGAGCACCGCGGCCACCCGCGCGTCGGCGAAAGCGACCAGCGGTAAGGCGACGTTCTACGAACTCCGGTCCGGGGGCGGCAACTGCTCCTATCCGTCGCCTCCCGCCGGCGATCTCTACGTCGCGCTCTCCCGCGGCGAGTACCGCGCCGCGGCCGCCTGCGGCGGCTACCTGACCGTCACCGGGCCGAAGGGCTCCGTGCAGGTCAAGGTCGTCGACCAGTGCCCGGAGTGCCCCGCCGGGCACATCGACCTCAGCCGCAAGGCCTTCGCCCGCGTCGCGGACCCCGGCAGGGGCATGGTCGGGGTCACCTACAGGCCGGCCGCCAACCCGAAGATCGGCAAACCGCTCTCCTTCCGTGTCAAGGAGGGGTCGTCGCGGTGGTGGCTGGCCCTGCTGGTCAACAACCACGGCAACCCGCTCACCTCGGTCGAGGTGAAGACCGCCGGCGGCGCGTGGCGCAAGCTGGCCAGGGCCGACTACAACTACTGGATCGCCGAGTCCGGCGCGGGCCGGGGCCCCTTCTCCGTACGGGTCACCGACACCCGCGGCCATCGCGTCACCGCCAACGGCGTCCGCCTGGCTCCCTCCGCCGTCCAGCGCACCACCACGAAGATGTACTGAACGCCGTCAGCCCTGGGTCTGAGGATCCGCCGCGGGCCGGTGGCCGGCCAGCCGGAACCGATTCCGGTACGCCGACGGCGCCACACCGAGCACCCGCAGGAACGCCTGGCGCATCGTCTCCTGCGAGCCGAAGCCGCACGCCTTGGCGATCTCCCGCACGATGGCGTCCCCGGACTCCAGCCGGGCCTGCGCCGCTTCGACCCGCAGCCGCTCCACGAACTGGGCCGGCGTCGACCCCAGCTCGCGGCGGAACAGGCGGGTCAGGTGACGCTCGCTGACGGCGAGACCGGCGGCCATCGTGGCGAGGCGATGGTCCGCGGACAGGTCCGCGGCGACCAGGTCGAGCGCGCGGCATACGGTCGGGTTGCGGGGCGCGGGAGCGGCGCCCGGGACGCTGAACTGGCGCTGCCCGCCGGGACGCTGCAGGAACACGACGAGGTGCTTGGCCACCGCACGGGCCCGGTCCTCGCCCTGGTCCTCCCCGACGAGCGCCAGCGCGAGGTCGATCCCGGCGGTGACACCCGCTGACGTGACGATCGAGCCGTCGCGTACGTAGATGGCGTTCGGCTCCACCGTGACGCCCGGGAACCGCGCCGCGAACTCGGCGCAGGCGTCCCAATGGGTCGTGGCCCGCCGGCCGTCGAGCAGCCCGGCCTCGGCGAGCAGGAACGCGCCCGTACACACGGACACCACCCGCCGGGCCCGCGGCGCCAGCTCCCGCAGCCTGTCGACCAGCGCGGACCCGAGAACCCCTGACGACCTCCTCGGATAGCCCGGCACGACCAGCGTGTCCACGTCGAGGTCCGGATCCGACAGCGCGAGATCCACGCTCAGCGAGATGCCGACATCGCTGCGAACGGGCTGCCCGTCCGGCGAAGCCAACCGCACCCGATACCCACCGGCGTCGTTGAAGACCTGAACGGGGCCGGCCACATCGAGCAGCAACACTCCGTCGGACACGGCGAAGATCACTTCGTCGGCCCGATTCGTCGTCATCTGGATAGTCTGTGGGCGCACGACGGATGTCCGCAAGGACGCCTGTCCCACGGATCCGGACATCAGGCGGTCGATGAAGATGACCTGCTCCCCTCGCTTCTCTCACCCCCCACCGCTTTCGAGGCTGATCGCATGACTCCTGCTTCCGCCGCCCGGCGGCTGCCCTTGGTCCTGGCCGCCGTGGTGCTCCTCGCTCTGGTCGTCTCGGGTTTGCGTCCCTACGACCGGCTCACCTGGCTCCTGGAGACCTTCTGGGTGATCGGCGGCCTGCCGCTCCTGGTGGTGCTCTGGCGGCGCTTCCCGCTCACCACGCTGCTGTGCTGCCTGCTGGCCGTCCACGCGCTGGTTCTGATCGTCGGGGGGCACTACACCTATGCGCGGGTTCCGTTCGGGCACTGGCTGCAGGACGTGCTGGCGCTGTCGCGCAACCCCTATGACCGCGTCGGCCATCTGGTGCAGGGGTTCGTGCCCGCGATCCTGGTCCGTGAGGTGCTGGCGCGGACCTCCCCTCTGCGCGGCAGCGCGTGGCTGGCCCCGCTGACCGTCTGCGTCTGCCTGGCCTTCAGCGCCTTTTTCGAGATGCTGGAGTGGTGGTCGGCGCTCGCGGCCGGGTCGGCGGCCGACGCCTTCCTCGCCGTCCAGGGCGACCAGTGGGACACCCAGTGGGACATGGCCTGCGCCCTCATCGGCGCCGTCACGTCGCTCCTGCTCCTCTCCCGCCTGCACGACCGGCAGCTCGCGCGCCTGCGCCGGGATTGAGGAGCCTTGTCGGCTCTTGCGCACCCGAAAGGGCGGTGCGGGTGGCACGAGGAGCGGCCAGGAAAGCGCAACCTCCGAGATCAGGAAGAGTCCACAAAAGCGCCGCGCTCACGGTCCGGTCGTTTTAGGCGACGACGGCGAGCAAGGTCGTCATGGCCGCGGTGAGCTCCGGGTCGCCGCTCGGCTTCGAGCGTGCGCGGGCCTCCTCGACGCTGATGCCCCTGGTCGCCAGCCGCCAGAAGGTGTCCTGGTCCATCGAGACCCGCGCGGCCGGCTGGTCGCCGGGCGTCACCGGCTGCCATCGGCCGCCCTGCCAGGCCACGCTCCACTGCCCGCCGGCCGGCCCGAGCACCTCCAGGTGAGCCACGGTGCCGTCAGGGCGTTCGTACGTCCTCAGGGTGTGCGGCAGGGCGCGCGCGAAGAGGTCCAGCACCGGCGCCATGAGGTCGGGCTGCGTGGCCCCGGGCCGGGAAACCGCGTCGCGGACCTGCTGCTGGTGCACCCAGAACTCGGTGAATTCGCGGCCGATGTCGAGCCAGGCGGGGCTGTCGAGGTCCGTGGCGGCCCAGGACACGTTCAGGTCGGCGGGCGCCTGCAGGTCGCGTGCCGCCCAGAGGGCGTCCAGCTGCGGCCCCAGGTGCTCCAGCAGGTCGATCAGCAGTTGCGGGCTGAGCTGGCGGCCGGCCCGGACGAACTCGTCATTGGTCCGCGCGAGGTAGGCGGGAAGCGTCTCGTCGTCGGCGAAGACGGCGCCCCCGTACCCGTCGCGGCTGCCCGACAGGCGCCGCATGTAGTCGTTGAGGACGTGACCGACTACGTCGTGCACGTCCCAGCCTGGGCAGATCGTCGGTTTGGCCCAGTCCGCCGGGTCCAGGGCACGCAGCAGGTCCAGCATGGCCTGCCGCTCGCGCGGGAACAGGGGGCGTACGTCGATGACCGAACCGAAAGGCGTCATGACGTGACCCTATTGAACCGCCACATCCAGGGAAAACTCGTTTTCGAGCTGCCATCCGGTCAGTCCATGAAAGCGCTCCATGCGACGACCATCCCGCTGGTGATGCCGTAGGCACCGCCACCCGGCTCCGCGACTCCCGACCCTCTTCACCGAGGGGCTCGACCATGCCGTCGACGACGGATCCCGCTGGGTGGCCGAGGTCAACGGCTGGATCGCCATCGTGCCGGCGCACGGCCACGGCGAGTTCCTGCGCTCGATCACCGGATGGACGGGCTCCCCGCGCGATATTCAGAAGGCGACTGACCGGTGGTGGCTTTGAAGACTCGGCTGAGGTAGAACGCGCTGCGATATCCGCACTGTTCGGCGATGGTCTGCAGGGTGAAGTCGGTCCCGGTCAACAGCTCCCGCGCCTTCTGCAACCTGACGCCACGAAGGTACTGGCCCGGTGTGACACCTCGAACGTCCCGGAAGCGTCGCGAGAGCAGCGAAGGACTGACGCCCAGCGTCCTCGCGAGGTCGCCGAGTGAAAGGTCCGGCGAGGTGAAGCACTCCAGGATGAAGGCGATCGCCTTACGCACCAGGACGTCCTCCCGCACGTCTTCCCGCGTCCGCTCCCAAAGCAGGGTGATGAGGACGTCGTCGACCACATGCGCCGCGACCATCTCCGCATCCAACCTCTGATGGCCTTCATCGGAAGCGGACTGCGTGGATTCGAGAAGTGCGAGGTCGGCGCGCAGGCGATCGACGTCGCGCAATCGACTGCAGCCGATCGGCGGCTCCAGAGCGGTCAGGAATCGCGCGAAGAAGAACGACGTCGGCGTTTTCATCTGCCGCCGTAGCGTGCTGCCCGGCGGGCTGATGACGACGTCGCCGAAATGCGCCTCGCCCCGAAGCCCGGCCACACCCACCGCTCTGGTTCTGTGCGCCACTTCATCCTCGACTTCATAGGAGAACGTCCCGTTCCTCGCCAGCAGCATGCACCACCCCTCGTACGTGTCGGAACCGAGGCTGAACTGCGGCCGCCGGGGCGCCAGAAGGTAACCATCAAGCCCCATCCCGTGGCCTCTCATCAAAATGTGCATGATCTCCACCAAAATCGCCATTCCGTGGTCCTGCGCAGTCCGAAAAAATATGGGGACCCAATCTCGAACAGGACGGAATCGATGACGCTGAGGGCCGATATCTGCGTGTACGGAGGAACACCCGCAGGCTGTGTCGCCGCCATCACGGCACACCAGGAGGGCAATTCCGTCATACTCGTCGAGCCAGGTCGTCGGCTCGGAGGAATGCTGGGATCGGGAATCAAACCACTCCAGGACTGCCCCCTTCCCGAGGCTGTCGGAGGACTGACGAACGACGTGATCTTCCGCTTCGGGAACCATCCCCCGGACATCGTGCGCGGTTTCCACGAGTGGCTTGCCGAGGCCGGCATCAAAGTGATCTTCGAGCACCGCGTCCGCTCGGTGACGCGAAACGGCGACCATATCGACACCATCCAGCTTGAGCCTTCACCACCGAGCAAATGGGGAGTCCCGCCGCCGGCATCCGAATCGGAAGAGCCTTTCAGCATATCGGCGTCGATTTTCGTCGACGCTTCTTACGAAGGCGACCTGATGGCCCTCGCAGAGGTTCCCTATCGAACCGGACGCGAATCACGCCAGGCGTTCGGCGAGGCACCGGCCGGCGTCGGTCACATCACGAACTGGACGCCGATCGACCCCTACGTCGTACCGGGCGACCCCACCAGTGGGCTCATCCCGCTCATCGACGAGGACCACGGATTGCCGATCGGCTCGGCGGACGGCTACACCCAGGCATACAACTTCCGTTTCTATCTGACGGCGGACAAGCGTCACAGGGCTGAGATCACCGCGCCGGACGACTACTCACCCGACACATTCGAGTTGGTCCGCCGTTACGTCGAGCACATCAAGTCCGTGAGCACGAGCACCGACGACCAGCTCGACAGACTCCGAGCCGTGTTTCCCGGATGGCTCAATTCAGGTGAGTACAACTACCAGCGCGCCTCCCTGGTCACGAATGCGCCCGTCGGCGTGAGCCACGACTACCAGGACGGCGACTGGAACGTCCGGTCGCGGATCTGGCGCCACCACATCGACTATCTCCGCGGCCTGCACCACTTCCTCTCGACCCACCCTGAGGTGCCCGAGGAGTTCCGGCGAGAGACGGCCGCGTACGGCTTGGACGCCGGCGTCTTCCCGGAGACCGACGGGTGGCCGCACCAGCTCTATGTACGGGTGTCCCGGCGCCTCAAGGGCCGGTACACCCTTACCCACGCGGATGTGCTGAACCAGACCGATCCCGCCGATGCCATCGGGCTCGCCCTCTTCGGCGTGGACGTGTACCCCGCCCGGCGCGTCGCTCACCGCGATTCCGCAACAGGGCGACTCGGGGTGGCGACCGAGGGCGACATGTTCATCGGCGGACACATGGGAACGGGCCGGCCGTACCCCGTTCCCTACCGGGTCATCACGCCGCACAAGAGCGACTGCGCGAATCTGCTCGTGCCCGTGTGCCTGTCGGCGACGCACATCGCGTACGCGGCCACCCGCATGGAACCGGTCTTCTGCGTACTCGCGGAATCGGCTGCCGTCGCGGCGACGTTGTCGATCCGGAACCAGGTCGCCGTTCAGGACATCGACCCCGAGCAGCTTCGGAAACGCATCACCGAGAGAGGCCAGATCATCGCCTGGAGCCCCCAGGAATCCGGGTGAGAAACGGCCGGCCCTCATGCCGGCCCTCATGCTGGGGAACTCAGCTCGCGGACCGACCGGTGCGGATGTCGTCGGGCCACTCGAGAGTGACACCGAGGTCATCACGAAGACGCCGCTGCAGGCGGCGGAGGCTCCCCGGATCGGCCCGGAGCTGCGCCGGTGTCTGGGCCGTCTCGGCGACCTGGGCCGCCAGAGCGCCGACCGCCTCGCCGATGGACCATTCGACCGGGTGCAACCGGTACGCGCCGTTGGCGACATGCGTGGTGCCGATGTTCTTGTTCGCGGCGACGAGGTTGTCGACGTCGACCGGGATGAGGGCTCCGAGCGGAATCTGGAACGGGAAGCAGTCGATGTCGACATAGCCTCGGCCGGAGGTGCTGGGATGCAGGTCGATGCGGTAGTGGCCGATGCCGACGCTGTCCTCGAAAAGGGCGCTCCCCTCGCCGGGTCCCCGCATCTCCACCCCGATGTGCGCCTCGGTCACCCGGAACAGGGGACGGATCCGGCGTGACTCGCGAATGTACACCTCCTTCGCCAGGCCATCCGAGGTGCCCGTGACATCGCCCCTGGGCCGCAGTTCGGGATAGCCGGTGCCGCCGTCGTGGCGCGGGGCCTCGGTCTGCATCCAGTGGACGAAGCTGCGGGTGAGGGAGCGCGCCTCCGCCAGCGCCTGCTCGCGCTCCTCCGCGCTCACGCCGAGCAGCGGACGCTCCCAGTAGTCGATCTGCGGCCAGTTCACCAGCGTGATCTCGCCACCGGGAAAGCTCGGGTCGAGGTTCTGCCGCGACAGGATCCGGCGGTAGTGCCACAGGTCGTCGGCGCCGGTGTGGACGGCCTGCTCGGGCGAGTGGGCGAACAGCGGCCGCCACCGCACCTCACCCGTATCGGGCACGATGTCCTTCCAGGACAGCTGCGGGCCGGGCCAGCGGGGGTCCACGGTGTCGCGCCAGTGCTCATAGTCGCCGGGCCTGTCGATGGTGTGGTCTTCGCCGTCGCGATATTCGAGTGCCACGCACCAGGTGACCGCCTGCTGATCCCGTGGATCCGGCTCCGGCGGTGCGTGGAGTTCGCCGGTGTCGTCGCGCGACTCCGCCCCGATCGTGAAGAACATGCCGGCCTGCTCCAGGAGGTCGCCTTCTTCGGTGGCGTCGGCCACGAGGCGGGCGGTCACCTCGACGAGGTCGCCTTCCCGGCTGCGCAGCCGCACGCTGGCGATCTGCCGGTCGCGGCGGTCCACGTTCACCACGTCGTGTTCCCGCAGCAAGGTGATCGCGCCCGAGGCGAGGTGCGGAGACAGCAGCTCCTCGATCGCCAGCGCGCCCACCCTCGGTTCGTGACACAGCCGCGAGACGTTGCCTCGCCCCGGATTCAACTGCGGGTCCGCGGCCGCGTCCGGCGCAAGCGGATAGAGGCGGCGATAGTGGGCGCGGACAGTGTCGCGGAGCTCCCGGTACGACCCGGATCCGAGCTCGGTCTCGATCCACCGGTGCTCGTCCGGCGGAACCGCCTGCGTGGTCAGCTGACCGCCGAGCCAGTCCGACCGCTCGGCGAGCACCACCCGGATGCCGAGGCGCGCCGCCGTCAACGCGGCGGCGACTCCCCCGAGCCCTCCTCCGACGACCAGAAGGTCCGGGTGAAGCGTACGTTCGCTCATCACATGCCCCTTTCATGAACGATTGCGGGTCCGGCGGTCGCCTCCATGCACGCGAACCAGCCTTCGGCGAAGTCGATGTCAGGCGCCCGTCCGGCGGGCAGGACGATCGTCGGCTCCGCCGCCGCCGGTCCGCGTGGCCGGTCACGCAGTTCCGCGACCACCTCGGCCACCCGCGATCCGATCGGTTTCACCCGTCCTTCGGCGTCGATGAGGCCCAGGCCGTACTCGAGCTCGTCGAAGCCGGTGAAGCGGCGGCTGATGTCGTGGGACGCCCACCAGGTGACGGCGCCCAGTCCGGGGACCGCGGCGGCACGCCGGAGCATCCGCTCGGCGAAGTCCTCCACGGCCACGTCCGTGAGCCAGAGCGGGGAAACCCCGAGCTCCTGGATCCACACCGGCTTGCCCGCGGCGCCAGGGGTCGCGCGGGCGACCTGCGCGAGATAGTCGGGGATGGCCCAGGCGCGCTCCTCCCCGACCCGGGCGAGGGCACCGGTGAAGAACGGCCACGCGTGCACCGGGACGAGATCGCACGCGCCGGCCACGAACGCCCGCCCGATCGGGGCGTCATCGCTCATCCACGGCACATGGTCGACTCCCACGGTGACCGGCACGGAGGCCGCACGAGCGGCGCGGAGCATTCTCGCGGCCCAGGCCTCGCCTTCGCCTGGCTTGAGATGGCGCATGAGGACGTTGGGCTCGTTCGCGACATCGACGCACCAGAGTGCCGGGTGGCCTTCGACCGCTCGCGAGACGGCGCCGACGAGCAGTTCCGCGGCGCTGACGGCCGCGGCGTCGGTGAAGGGATCGACGTCCTTCAGCCAGGACGGCCGGAAGTCGAAGCCGCTCAGCCAGCCGTTCAGCACGGTCACGCAGACGTCGAGCCCGCTCTCCGCCGCACGGTCGAGCAGGCGGACGAGGCGGCGCAGCGCGCGCGGCGACACCCAGGACGGGTTGGGCTGGAAGAGCGGCCACAGGCACTGCACGCGCACATGGTCGAACCCGAGCGAGGCGATCTGGTGGAGATCCTCCGCGAACGCGTCGTCATCGTCCTCTGCCCAGGCATACCACCAGTTCTCCCGCGGCAGGTAGTTGACCCCGAAGCGCGCGCTCATGCCCGTGCCGTCCCTGCCAGGAGGGCAACCTGCCGCGGCCATTGAGCCGCGGCTCCGCCTTCGTGGCCGTTGAACGAGTACACAGTGATCTCCTTGGGGCCCGCGTAGGCGTTGAACGCGGCGAACACCGTCGACGGAGGGCAGGTCTGGTCCATGAGCGCGACCGAGAACAGGGCGGGAGCGGTGGCCTGGGCCGCCAGATTCACGCCGTCGAAATACGAGAGCGTGTCGAAGACCCGCTCGGCGCTCTCGCGGTGCACGGCGAGATAGCGCGTGATCTCCGCGTACGGCTCGCGGTCGGTCAAGCCGACGGCGCGCTCGAAATGGCACAGGAACGGCACGTCGACGAAGACGGCCACGAGGTCCTCCGACAAGCCTGCGGCGGCGAGCGCGATGCCGCCTCCTTGGCTCCCGCCGGACACCGCCACGCGGGTGGCGTCCACGGACGGGTGCCGGCGCACCGCGTCGACGGCACGGACGGCGTCGGTGAACAGCCGCCGGTAGTAGTACGTCCCGGGATCCTCGATGCCGCGGGTCATGACACCGTTCGCCGCCGGCCCGGACCCGTGCGGGTCGGGAGTGGCACCGCCGACTCCCCACGCGGAGCCCTGGCCACGCGAGTCCATCACGAAGCACGCGTATCCGGCGGCGACCCACGGAAGGTACTCGTGCGGCAGTCCGCGGCCTGCCCCGTAACCCAGGAACTGCACGACGGCGGGGTGGGGCCCGTCGCCGGGTGGCAGGAGCAGCCAGCCGGCGATCGGGTCGCCGGCGAACCCCGGGAAACGCACGTCGAGGACGTGGCATCCGACGAGCGGCGTCGCGGCCGGGGTGAAGTGCGGATCTCCGCCCGCCTTCCGGGCGTCGGCGAGCGTCTGCCGCCAGAAGGTGTCGAAGCCGGCGGGGACCCGGACCTCTGGCCGGTACGCGCGGAGCTGGTCGATGGGCAGGTCGAAGTGGGGCATCGGTGTCCTTGGAGCGGGTGCGGACGAGGCGTCGGCTCAGCCCTTGAGCGCGCCGGCGTTGCCTGCCGCCTGCAGGAACTGGCGCTGGAGGGCGAGGAAGAGACCGACGGGGATGATGACCGAGATGAAGAGCGCGGCCATGAACTGTGAGAAGTCGATGGAGCTCTGCAGCCTCGGCAGCGCGACCGAGATCGGCTGGTCCTGCGGGTTCGGCAGGACCAGCAGCGGCCAGAGGAACTCCTTGTAGGAGCCGACGAGCGTGAGGAGGCTGACGACGCCGAGAATCGGGCGTGACATCGGCAGGACGATGGAGAAGAACATCCTGAAAGGTCCTGCTCCGTCGATGCGGGCCGCGTTGAAGAGCTCCCGGGGGATGTTGGCGAAGAATCGCTGCATGAGCAGCACGTTGACGGCGTTGGCCGAGGACGGGAGCCACACCGCCCACATCGAGCCCAGCAGGCTGACATGGACGAGCGGAATGTCGATGACGGTCAGGTAGAGCGCCACAAGGGAGATCACGCCGGGAATGAACAGGGTGGCGAGGAGCGCCGCGAACACGGCCTTGGCGTACTTCGGCCGGAGAACCGCCAGACCGTAGCCGCCGGTCGTGGCGACGAGGAGCCCCAGGAACAGCGACCCGGCCATGAGCGCGAGCGTGTTCCAGAAATATCGCCCGAAGTCGACGCGTGTCCACACCTGAACGAACGAGTCCCAGTGGATGCCGCTGGGCCACAGGGAGAACGGCGCCGACAGCGTCTCGGTGGTGGTTGACGTGGCGGCCTTGAAGAGCCAGAAGAGCGGGCCCGCGCAGAGGATCACGAGGCCGGCGATGACGAGCGTGCCGATCGCCGCGACCGAGACGCGGACGACAGGTCTGCGACGATCGAGGAAGGAGAGGATGCCGCGTTCGGACGTAGCGGTTTCGGTGGTCATGAGGTGCTCCAGCGTCTGGTCGCCCAGAGGTACACGGCGGACAGGGCCGAGAGGACGACTGCCAGCAGGACGCTCAACGCGGTGGCTCGGCCGTAGTCGCCCGAGATGAAGGCGTAACGATAGATGAGCATCAAGATCGTGACGGTGCGGTTCTCCGGACCGCCGTTCGTCATGATGTACGGCTCGGTGAAGACCTGGAACGTGCCGATGACCTGGAGCAGGAACATCACCAGAAGGACACCCCGCATCTGGGGCAGGGTGATGTGCCAGAACCGGCGCGACACCGCTGCTCCGTCGGCCTCGGCGGCGTCGTACAACTCGGTCTGGATGCTCATCAGCGTCGCCAGGTAGATGATCGTGGCGGTGCCGAACGACGCCCACGTCGCCTGCAGCACGATCGACGGCATGGCCAGATCGCCGTCGTTCAGCCAGGGGACAGGGCCGAGGCCGAACCAGCCCAGGACGGTGTTGAACACCCCCTTGGGGCTGGGGTCGAAGAACGCCTTCCACAGCAGCACGGCGACGACCGGCGGGAAGATCACCGGCAGGTAGACGAGCGCGGACGCGATCCTGCGCGCGCGCCGCAACTCGCCGATGAAGACCGCCAGAAGCACCGGGACAGGGAACCCGATCACGAAGGCCAGGATCGAGAACCACAGGGTGTTCCAGGTCGCCGTCAGCAGAAGAGGGTCCTTCAGGACGCGGGCGAAGTTGTCGAGCCCGACCCATTCGGAGGTGAGGAAGTTCGTGCGCTGCAGGCTGAGCAGCAGGGAGCGGAGAATCGGCCACCAGGAGAACAGCCCGAATGACGCGAGAAGGGGGATGAAGAAGATCAATGTCGAGAGTCCGCCGCGGCGGACCCAGCGCACGACACCGCGCGAACGCTCTGTCGTCGGGGGAATGGTTGCGTCCGTCATCGTTCCGGAGGCGCCTTTCTGCACTGTCGTCTCCCGTCGCACCGGCCGGCGCGACGGGAGGCGACGGTTCAGCCCGCGTCGATCGCGGACTGGACCTTCTTCTGAGCGTCGTCGAGCAGGGCGGTGATGTCGGCGTCCCGTCGGGTCAGCACCGCCTGCACGACGTTGTCGAGGATTCCGTACGTCTCCTGCGCCTTCGCCGCCGGTTCGGGCACGAGCGGCAGCGTCTTGGCCGAGTCGAAGTACGCCGCGAAGTGCTCGCGCGGCACGTTGACGTAATCCTTCACCCACGTCAGATACCGGTCGGTGGTGGCCTGGTCGAAGAGCGGGAGCACCGGTGCGCCCACCGGCAGCTTGTCGGCGACGGCGGCCTTGGCGCCCGTGACGGCCGCCTGTTCGTTGTTGTACTTGTTGAACTCGGCGAACTCGATCCACTTGAGCGCGGCCTTGATCTCCTCCGCCGAGGCCCTCGGATTGATGATGGCCACGGACCCGCCGCCCAGAGTGCCGAGGCCCCCGGGCGCCTGCGGCATCGGGGCGAGGCCGAAGTCGTCCGGCTTCATCCCGAGAGACTGAACGACCGGGGTGTACGTGTCCGCACCCTGCACGATCATGCCGACCTTGCTGCTGGCCAGGGCGTTCGTGATGTCCTTGTACCCGATGAGGAAGTCGGACCCGAAGGTGTCGTCGTCCCAGCGCAGGGAGCGGTAGAACTCCAGCGCGGCGCGGGTGGCGTTGTTGTTGAGGTTGGCCTGCTTGCCGTCATCCGACTGGATCTTGCTCCCGAAGGCGTAGCTCATGGTCGTGAGCACCCAGCCCCCGGTGTTGTCCTTGGTCATGGCGCCGAAGCCCTGCACGCCGGTCTTGGCATGGATGGCCTTCGCGGCGGCCCGCACCTCGTCCCAGGTCTTCGGCGGCGCGTCGGGGTCGAGCCCGGCCTTGGTGAACAGGGCGCGGTTGTACAGCAGCCCCATGCTGTAGGCCTGGACGGGAACGCCGTAGACATGGCTGTCCGGGCTCGTGGCGACCTTCAGGATCGACGGGTTGACCCGCTTGACGGCGGCGTCCGCGCCGACGTAGCCGGTGATGTCCGCGGCCTGCTGCCGGGCGATGATCCCCTGCATCTCCGTGAAGGGCACGTAGAACACCGTGGGCAGCTTCCCGCCCGCGACCAGCGCCTGGAAGGTGTTCACGTCGAACGAGGACTCGTCACCGGTGACCGTGATGCCGGGGTTGGCCTTGGTGAAGTCGGTGATCTTACGCTTGAACGCCTTGAGCTGATCGGGGTTTTCCTGGGTGGGCTGACCGGCGACGGTGATGGAAACGGAGCCGGGCTGCGACGGGCTCTCGGCGCCACAACCCGTAGTGAGAGCGAACGCTGCAGCACTGGCACTGAGGGCGGCAGCAAATTTCCGGACATTTGTGGGGGGCATGGGTCTCCTCAGTACTTTGTGCTGGTGTTGTCGCGGTGCTGCGGTCAGGGGGCGATGAGTCCTCCGTCCAGGCCTCGGACGCGGGCAGCCCAGGCATCGTGTCCCGACAGCCCCGCGGGGTGGCGGGCGGCGGCGGACTCGTCGAGATCGATGCCCCAGCCGGGAGCTTCGTTCGGGCGCAACCAGCCGTTCTGGATGCGCAAGGTACCTGGGAACACTTCGTGCACGGGCTCGCCGTACACGTGCCCTTCCTGGATGCCGAAGGCCGGGCTCGTCACGTCGAGCGCGACATTGGCGGCGGCGCCGATCGGCGAGGTGTCGCCTGGACCGTGCCAGGCCGTACGGACGCCGACGAGCTCGGCGGCTGCGGCGATCTTGCGCGCGGCGGTCAGCCCGCCGATGTCCGACACATGGGAGCGGATGAAGTCCACGCCGCCCCCGAGGACCAGGCGCGCGGCATCCGTCACCGAGGTCGTCAGCTCGCCGACCGCGAGCGGCACGGGAGAGGCGGCACGCACCTCCGGCAGGCGATCCCAGTGCTCGGGGGCGATGACGTCCTCGAGGAAGAAGAGCCGATAGGGCTCGAGCGCGCGGGCGAGAACGATCGCCTGCTTCGGGGTCAGCCGGGAGTGCACGTCGTGGAGCAGCTCGATCTCCTCGCCGAAGCGCTCACGGGCGGCGGCGAACAGCTCCCGCGTACGCCGCAGGTACTCCGGCACGCGCCACCCGCCCGGGTACGGCGCGGACGCCTCGCTGACCTCAGCCGTCGGAGGAGCGCCGTAGGTGCCACGGCCCGACTGGCCGACCTGGAGCCGGATGTGCCGCAGCCCGGCTTCGCGGAGGCGTTCGGCCTGGTCGAGGGTCTCCTCGATCGACGACCCGCCCGCGTGCAGGTACGTGTCGGCGGCGGCGCGTACCTTGCCTCCCAGCAGCTCGTGAACGGGTCTCCCTGCCCGCTTGCCGGCGATGTCCCACAACGCCTGGTCGAGCCCGGAGATCGCGTTGTTGCCCACCGGCCCCTCACGCCAGTAGCCGGCGAAGCGGGCCAGCCGCACCAGGTCTTCGATGTCACCGGGGTATCGCCCGACGACGAGCCTGGCGAGATGATCCTCGACGTACGAGGCGACCGCGCGCCACCGCTGCGTGTACGTGGCGCAGCCGAGCCCGTAAAGGCCGTCGTCGCTGGTGGTCACCTTCACGACCAGCAGCGGGATGCCCTCGGGGGCGGTGGCGATCGCCCGGACGCCCGTGATGCGCACGTCGTCGGGCGCGTCCCACGGCTGTGCGAATGCCGTCGTGTCGTCGCTCATGCCGGCGTCTCCTGGAAGGTCGCGTTGATCGGGCCGCTCGGGTCGCCGAGCCGGTGCCGCGGCACCCATCCGAGGACGCGGCGGGCGGCAGCGGTGTCGATGGGGGCGGTGCGCCCCGGGAAGTCGCGGCGGCGTTCGCTCGTGGGGGCGAAGCGATCGAGCAGGAGGTCCGTCGGCTCCCCCACGATGGTGTCCTCCGCCGCCAGGAGCAAGGTGTGCATCCCGGAGATCGGGTGCGTCAGCCCGCGCAGCACCGCGTCCAACGCGTCGGCCATCGCCAGGTACGCCCATCCTTCCCGGGCGAGACGCGCCTGCTCGACCGGGTTCCGGCTCAACCGCGCGGCGATCTCCCGCAGTTCGGGAAGATCCCTCACTAGCGGGAAGCGCAACGCCACCACCGCGATCCCCCAGCGGCTGTGCGCCCAGGCCCCGGTCTGCTCATCGACCCACTTGGACAGCGAGTACGCGTCGTCATGCGCGACCGGCGACAACTCGTCGAGCGGGTAGTAGGCGGGAGTGAGATCGTGCCGGTTGAAGGGAACGCCGAACGCGTTGATCGAGCTCGCGATGACGGCGCGGCGCACGCCGACCTCGCCGGCGACGTTCAGCACGGTGAAGGTGGCCGAGGTGTTGCCCACGAACACCTCGCGCGCGGTCCCCAGGCCGGGGTGCGGTATGGCGGCGAGGTGCACGACGGCGTCCACGTCCTCGAGCGCCTGCCGGACCAGAGTCTCGTCGGCGGCGTCACCGGTGAACACCCGGTCGGCCCGCGACGGCCCTGACCATGCGGTCGAGAGTGCCGTCACGGAGATGCCCGCACTCAGCAGTGCCTCCACGACCGGCCGGCCGATGGTGCCGTCCGCACCGGTGACCAGCACGCGCGCGGGCTTCACGGGCGAGGCGGAATCAGTCAAGAGCAGTCCTAAAGATCTCAGCAAAGTCAGTTGCGAAACCGCTTTCGTAGCAGACCATAAGATCGCGGAGCGTGTCAATCACCGCGTTATCCCGTATCGGCCGCCGAATTCGCGGTTTTCAGGGCGCGCGCCATCCCGGGTTCGCCTTTCTGGGGCGAACCCGGGATGGCCCTGCCAGGCGTTCAGACCCGGCAGGTGACTCGCCGGTAGTCGAGCTCACGGTCCTGATAGGCGAAGTTCCCGCCGGCGTCCAGGTACGACGCGGAAACCACCGCGGTTCCGCCCGCGAGTTCCTTGCCCGTGCCGGAGAACGTGTGCAGGACCGCACGGCCCGGCGCGACCCGCGGGTACGCCTTCTCGCCGAGCGGCGTCACGAGGCGGAGGTCGATCGGCACCTTCTCCTGGTTCACCGCCACGACGGTGAGGCGCGGCGGGGACGACAGGCAGGACGACAGCGCCGTGGCCTTCACCTTTACGTTGCCCGCGGGGGCCGCCAGCAGGCGCAACGGCCGGAACTTCGCGGGGTCCTTCGACTCCGCCACGCCCTTGCCCCACGTGCTCCATCCGCGCCGGCCGGCGCCGTCGTTCTCGTTGACGGCGACGGTCGCCGAGAAGATCCCGTTGCCGGGATTCACGCCGATCGCGCCGAACGGAACCGACAGCTCGTACGTGGTCGTCTTCGCGACTTCGTCACGCGTCACCGCCGACGCGAGCCCCTCGGTCGTGGCGTTCGCGGGCAACCAGCGCGCGAGGTCCACCGGACCGGCGCCGGTGAGGGCCGTGCCGATCTCGCTGACCGGTACGGCGCCTTCGCCGGGCCATCCCGGCGTCGTACCGAGCTGGACGCTGTCGCCCTGCCAGATGTTCATGGCCCGAGCGGGCTGGGCGTGCGCGTTGTCGGTGATCACGGCGGTCAGGTACAGGCGCCCGGTGTCGTGGGTGAGCCAGAGACGGCCGCTGTGATCCTCATCGCCCGCCCAGCCGCTGATCACCTGCTCGGCCGCACCGAGCGTCTGCGCAGGAAGGACCGCTACGGCATCGTCGAGCTTGCCGTCCACCCGCACCGGGCGGAACGCCACATCGACCGGATCCGCGCCGACGAGGGTCCCGCGCGCGGTGGCGGTCGCGTCACCGGTGGCGGTGGCGGACCAGGCACCGAGCTCGGACAGCGGCACGTCGACGGAGACACTGTCGTCGCCGGCGACAGTGGTGCCGGGCAGCGCCCGGCCGCTCGACGAGCCCACGGTCCAGTCGATCCCGTCGATCTTGACCGGTTCGGCGCCGCGGTTCACGAGGGTGAGGCGCAGCAGGCCGGCCCCGGTGGCGTTGAGCGCGTGCGTACCGGTGAGCCCGAGCCGGGCCACCACGTCGGCGGTCGCCGCGAGCAGCCCGACCGTGCGATCGCCCTCGCGGACCTCGGCGGTCCAGGTACGCGTGCCCACGCCCGCCGGCGGCAGCGTGACGGCGACCGACCGGGTCTCACCCTTCGCCACCTGCGCCGACGTCGTGCCGGCGCCGGTTCGCAGGGACACGTCCAGCGCCCGGTCCCCCGCGGCGACCGTCCACTTCGCCGCGGGCGCGAGACCCTCGATGGCCTGGCCGACCGTGAGCGCGTACGGCGACTGCGCGGACACCTCTCCCACCTCTCCGGTGAGATACACCGGGTCCTTGCCCACGGCGACGTGGACCCGGCCGTCGGCGTCCGGCCGCAGCGTCGCCTCGGCGCCGTAGAGGTCGGTCACCTTGACCTCGCCCGCCGCCTTGATGCTCCAGGTCTCCGGCTTCAGCGCCCACAGGGCCTGCATGCGCGTGGCGGCGGGCTCGCCGGGGCGGGCGCCGAACTCCACGCCGAAGCGCCCGCTGCCGAGCGCCGGCACCTGCCGGACCTCGCGGTCGTCGGTCTGGCGCGTCAGGATGCCCTGCGCGACGAAGGCCGGCTTCGGGGTGTACGCGCCTCGGGGGTCGTTCTCGTTGCGGATGATGCCGAAGCGGTGCTCGGGATTCTTCGGGTCGGTGCCGTCGTCCTTGAAGTCGTAGACGGTGTACTTGCCGATCCCCTTGCCGAGGGCCAGCAGTTCCGCACGGGACAGATTGCGGGCCTGCGACTTCTCGTCGGCGCCGAGCGGCGTGTCGGAGGTGTGCCATCCGTGCTCGCTGAGCCAGATCGGCATGTCGCGGCGCCCGGCAGCGTCGAGTTTCGCCCGGATCACCCCCACGTGATCCATGAACGACTCCGGCTCGGCGGCGAAGTCGTAAGGGTGCGTGGTGAACGCGTCGAGGTCGTCGAGGCCGCCGGCGGCGATGAAGTCGTCCACCCACTTGGACCATTCGTCCATCGGGGCCAGCGCCGGGCCGGCCAGCTTCGCGCCGGGATGAGCCGCGCGGACCCGATCGGCGGTCGTCGCCAGCAGCGCCGCGTAGTTCGCCGCGGTCGCGCCGGCGGGCCCGGTCCGGTCGCGCAGATTCCACTCGTTCCAGACCTCGTAGAAGGTGTCGTCCGTGCCGAACGTGGCGACCGAGACGTCGGCGTAGTTCGCGAACGCGTCCCGCCCGGCCTGCGTGGCCGGCGCCTCGCCCTCGTGGTAGAGGCTGTTGCCGTACGCGAGGATGTCGAAGAACTGGAGGTTGTTCCTCGACAGCGCGGCGGTGTACGCGTCCACCTTCGCGGGGAAGTCGATCGTGCCCTTGACCTTCTCCGCCTGGGCCCAATAGGCCTCGTCCCGGGCGAAACCGGCTCCCGCGTCGGCGATGAGCGGGATCGTGTCGGTGGACCAGGCCTGCCCGTAATGCGTCGCGACTCCGATGCGCTCCTCGCGCGCGTCGGACGCGGGGAGCACCGACACGTCGGTGCCGCCCGCGACGCGCCGACCGTCCGGCTGCACGGCCACGAGATCGACCGAGTACCAGCCGGTGGGCAGTTCGCCGAGCGTCAGCGTGCCCCCCAGCTGCGAGGTCTCCTTCGCACCGGAGGTCACCACAGCGTTGTCGACGTCGCGTACGGTCCACTCCAGGGACTTCGCCGCGGTGTGGACGCCGAACGACACCTCCTGCCCGGTGGTGAACGCGTTACCGGTCGTCGTCGGAACGATCGCGAGGTCGGGCGCGGGGCCCCGCGCGGTCACGTCGTCCACGTCGATCGTCGCGGCCGGGCCGTTGACGACGCGGAACGCGTCGACCAGGAGCGACAGGTGCTTGAGCGGCCCGTGCCAGACGCCGTCGTTCGCACCGCCCCAGTGGATGTACTCCGCCGCGCCGGCCGGGGCGAAATCACTCACCGTGACGGTCTGCCACTGCGATCCGGGAGTGAGCGGGCGAGTCTGCTGATGCGCCTGCCCGGTGCTGTCGATCATCCGGACGACGATGCCCTTCAGCTGGGTGCTGCGCAGGGCGAAGGTCAGCGAGCGAGCGTCGATCGAGGGGATGCCGCGCGCCATCTCCGCGGTCCCGCTGGGCGCGTTCACCTGGAGACGGGCGGAGCCGCTGCCGCCGGCCGGCGCGTCCGGGGTCACGGTCAGCGACGCGGTCGTGCTGCCGCTGGTCGCCGTGAACCAAGGGGTGACGCCGTTCTCGAAGTCTCCGAGTACGACGTCGCCCGGTGCGGCCTGGACCGGTGTGGCCGGTGCGACGAGTGTCGCGACGGCGACGCCGAGCGCGACCAGCCCGGAGACGACCGCTCGGCGTAATGGACTCCCTGTCAATCGGCGGGCGGGGGTGGGGCCAATCGACATGCTCACTCTCCTCGCTGGACGGCGACCTGACCATGGTTGCGAAACCGATTTCGCATTGGCCGAAGTGTGAGCGGCGGCCAAGGTCACTGTCAAGGCACACTTTCCGGACGACGCGCACGCCCGCGGGACGCCGCCCGGCCTCCCCCGCGCCTCCAGCCGGAGCGGGTCATTGACGCGCCTTCGGTACAATCGGCCGGTGCCGTCCAACCGCAAGGGCAGTGTTCGGCTGAGTGACGTGGCTGCGATTGCAGGAGTGTCGCTCTCGACTGCCTCGAAAGTGCTCAACGGAACGGACCGGATTTCCGAGGCGACGCGCGCGCGGGTGCTCGCCGTCGCCGAACGCCTCGACTTCAGGCCAAATGCGCTCGCGCGTTCCTTCGCGCTGGGCCGCAGCCGCACGGTCGGCGTGCTCACCCACCGCGCGGACAGTACGTTTTCCGGGCCCGTGGTCATAGGCGCGGTCCTGCAACTCGGCAGGCTCCAACAAGCCGCCCTCGTCTTCGACGAAGACGTTCTCGTCCATCGCGAGATAACCGAAAGCATCCGCCAGTTCCAGGCTCGCCAAATTGACGGACTCATCGTCATCGGGGACGGGCACGAGCGCCGATCACCGTCGATCACGCACCATTTCACCGTGCCGGTGACATACGCCTTCGCGGCCTCCGATCATCCCGAAGACGTCGTCTTCCTGCCGGACAACGAGGGCGCGGGAGCTCTCGCCACTCGCCATTTGATCGAACGCGGGCGCACACATATCGCCCACCTCACCGGCAATCCGTCGAGTATCGCCGTAGGCCTGCGGGAGCGCGGCATGCTCAGCGCGCTGAACGAGGCCGGGCTCCGCCCTGCCGCTCCGACCCGTTATGGCTCCTGGACCGAGGGGTCCGGGGTCAAGGCCATGCAGGAACTGCTCGACTCCGGTGCGAAGGTCGACGCGGTGTTCTGCGGCAATGACCACATCGCGCGCGGCGTACTCGATGTCTGTGAGGCCAAGGGTCTACGCGTACCGCAAGATCTGTCAGTTGTCGGAGTCGACAACTGGGAGGGAATCATCGTCGACCAAGGGGTCCGGCGGCTGACGACAATTGACCTCGAGCTCAGGTCCATGGGACAACTCGCCGCCGCGAACGTTCTCGCCGACGACCGCACTCCGGGGGAACATTTCGTCCCTCCCACACTCGTGCTCGGCCCGTCGTCTTAATCACGTATTTTTCCGCCCCTGATCCAGTTGATCGGGGGCGGCTCCAGCCGGCGCCTGATCGTATTCTGGTAAGAAGCCCGTTGCTGATCACCGGGACCTGGTAACCGGATGCCATCAATCCCAGCCTTTCCGTTGATACGGCGTGCTCTGGCGCGATGCTGGTGTGATGGGGCGTCGGCTCAAGAACCTGACAACTCTGAAGAGCCCGTTGGTGTTGGGCACAGTGGCCAGTTTCGGCGCCGGGGTAACGCCCTTGGTGGTGCCGGGGGACTGGCCGTTCGCGTGGCGGGCACTGATCGCGGCCGTGGCGGCCGCGTTGGCCGGCGCCAGCGGATCGTACTTCGGTGTGGTGCTGACCCGGGCCGAGGGCGCTGCGGCGGCCGTCGAGGCGCTGCACTTGGTTCTCGACCCGCTGAACCCTCCGCAGCTCCACCACCCGCAGAGCCCGGCCGGCGGGGAGCGCAGCGTGTTCGAGTTGCTGCTCCCGCAGTCGTGCCCGACCCCGTTCTGGGGGCGACGCGGCGAGCGGGACCGGTGGCGGGCCTGGTGCCAGGAGGAGGCGGTGTCGGGGCTCCTGGTCGTGGACGGTCCGGGCGGGTGCGGCAAGACCCGGCTGGCATTACGGGCCGCCCAAGAGGCCGCCGCGAATGGGTGGGTGACCGGATGGCTGCGCGAGGGCAAGGCCGCCGACCTGGTCGACGCGGCCGCCGCGGTGGCCGACCGCCGGGTGCTGGTCCTGGTCGACAACGCCGACACCCGGACCGACCTTGCGAACCTGCTGGGCGCGCTGGCGCGGTACCAGGGGCGGGCCCTGCTGCGGGTGGTGTTGATCACCCGGCACGGCGTCGAACTCGGCCAGGCGCTCCAAGCTCACATCCCCGAACGACACGCGCAGCTGGTGAAGAGCGCCCCGGCGATGTCGCTGCTGCCGTTGGGTGAGACCTCCGACCTGATCCGCTGGTACGGCGAAGCCGTACGCGCCTTCGCATCCGCGTGGGGGACGCCGGCGCCACCGGTCTCCGACACGAACGCGCCGGTCCGCGAAGGCCAGACCATGGCAGAGATGCTGGCCCAGGCGATGGTGACGGTGCTACGCCGAGCCTCGCCGACCGGCTCACCCGCACCCCTGGATGAGGTCGCCGAGGTACTGTTCGAGCACGAGGCACGCTGGTGGCGCGGCACCGCCGCCCTGGACCGGTGGGCGCTCGGCCCGGTCACCGACATGCTGCTGGCCCGGGTCATGGCCGGCCTGGCCCTGTTCGCCCCCGCCGACGAGCCGACCGCCGTCGGAGTGCTGCGGCGCGTCCCGGAACTGACCGACGCGCCCGCCGAACGGGTCACCAACCTGGTCCGCTGGGCTCACGCCCTCTATCCGCCCACCACGGGGGCGGGACTGCGGATCGGCCCGAACCTGCTGACCGACTGGTTCGTCACCACCAGCCTGACCCGAACCGAGGACGACCGCCATTTCGCCCGCCACCTGCTGAACGACCCGACCGAGGAGCAGGCCGCCCGGATCCTGACCCTGCTGGCCCGCGTCGGCGAACATCATCCACCCGCCCGGCTGCTGTTCGAGCAACTGTTGGCCGGCGACCCGGTGCGGCTGGCCCACCACGCGATCTACGCCGCCCTCACCACCGCCACGAACCGTGGCGAGCTGGATCACACCACCGCCACCGCTCTTGCCGCCGCCGACCTCGACTCTGACACCACCACCCGGCTCATTCAGCTCACCCCCGCCTACGCCCTGCCCCGCTGCGCCCTCACCCTGGCCCGCCGCCACCTGCATCACACCCGCGCCACCGGTACCTCACCAGAACTCGCCGATGCCTTGACCGACCTCGTGGTCGCCCTGAACAGAGTGGGTGAGCACCGCGAGGAGGTGCAGGTGGCGCGGGAGGCGCTTGCCCTGTGCCGCGGGCTGGCAGACGGCCATCCCGTGCACCGACCCGCCCTCAACCGAGCCCTGAGCAACTTGGCGGTCGCGCTGGATGGAGTGGGTGAATACCGCGAGGGGATGCAGGTGGCGCGGGAAGCGCTTGCCCTGTGCCGCGGGCTTGCGGACGACGACCCCACCCACCGACCCGTTCTCGGCCGATCCCTGATCAGATTCGCGGTCGCGCTGGCCAGGGTGGGTGAGCACCGGGAGCAGTTGCAGGTGGCACGGGAAGCGGTCGGCCTGCTCCGCGGACTGGCGGACGGCGACCCCGCCCACCGACCCGACCTCGCCCGCGCCCTGACCGACCTCGCGGTCGCGCTGGACGGAGTGGGTGAGCACCGGGAGCAGCTGCAGGTGGCACGGGAGGCGGTCGACCTGTGCCGTGGACTGGTGGATGGCGACCTCATCCACCAACTCGGCCTGGCCTATGCCCTGACCGACCTCGCGAACGCGCTGGCCAGGGTGGGTAGGCGCCGCGAGGAGGTGCAGGTGGCGCGGGAAGCAGTCGGACTGTTCCGTGGGCTGGCGGAGGCCAACCCCGCCCACCGGCACGGCCTCGCCCGCGCCCTGGGCAACTTGTCTTCAGCGCTGGATGGGATAGGTGAGCACCGGGAGCAACTGCAGGTGGCGCGGGAAGCGGTCGGCCTGCTCCGCGGACTGGCGGACGGCAACCCCGCCCACCGACCCGACCTCGCCCACTCCCTGGGCAACCTGTCGGCAGCGCTGGATGGGATAGGTGAGCACCGGGAGCAACTGCAGGTGGCGCGGGAAGCGGTCGGCCTGCTCCGCGGACTGGCGGACGGCAACCCCGCCCTCCGGTCCGACCTCGCCCGCGCCCTGGGCCACCTCGGGGTCGCGCTGGCCAGGGCGGGTGAGCGTCAAGAGCAGGTGGAGGTGGCGCGGGAGGCGGTCGGCGTGTTCCGTGGGCTGGCGGACGGCAACCCCGGCTACCGGCCCGGCCTCGCCCATGCCCTTGGCAACCTGTCGGCCGCGCTGGAGTGGGTGGGTGAGCACCGCGAGCAGATCCAGGTGGCGCGGGAAGTGGTCGACCTGTACCGGGAACTCGCCGCCCACGACCCCGAACTGTTCCAGCAGCCATATGTTGACAACCGCGCCGCTCTACGGCGGTTGCTCCCTCAACCCGGCGACGAACACGACATCACCTTTGATCTGTGAACGACCGGGCGCCGTGCACACGACTTCTCGCCATGGGCACCTCGTCCCCGCCGTACGTGAGCCGTCAGGCGTCGAAGCCGCGGCGGGCGGCCTCGATGTGACCGAAGTACTGGTGGGTCCAGCCGCAGATCAGGTCGACCGTCGCCCGCAGGGCCTGGCCCGGCTCGGTGAGGGTGTACTCCACCCGCGGCGGCACGGTGGGGTAGACCTTTCGCTCGGCCAGGCCGTTGCGCTCCAGCATGCGCAGGTTCTGGGTGAGCATCTTGTGGCTGATGCCCTCGACCTCGTCCCGCAGCTCGCTGAAGCGCAGGGTGCGCTCACCGAGCGCCTCGATGATCAGCAACGCCCACTTGTTGGCGACATCCGAGAAGATCTCCCGCGCCAGGGAGTCCGCGCGCCTCAGATCCGCCTCATCGGACGAGCCCATGAACTGCTTGGTCACCATCGGGTTCCCCAGTCACTGAAAAGTTCGTTCTTCCACGTCAGCGAACACTCTCCTATGGTTTCCCAGTAACCGCAAGAGACCACGAAGGCAAGTTGTCCGCTTTGCGCTCAGCCGACGCCACGAAAAGACCGATGGGAAATCTCATGGCCGTCTCGCTCATCAACCCTGACCGGCATGTCCGAGTCCCGATCTACCACCACGTCGCGGTGGCGACGGGCAGCAGGCAGGTCCACATCGCCGGACAAGTCGCCTGGGACGAGAACGGCGAGCTCGTGGCACCGGGCGACCTCGCCGGACAGGTCGCCCAGGTCTACCGCAACGTCGCCAAGGCGCTGGACGCGGCAGGAGCGACGTTCCACGACGTCGTCCGCTTCACGTGGTACGCCGCAGGCTGGAAGAGAGAGATGTACGACGCCTTCACCGCGGGAATCGAACAGGCGGCCCTCGAATTCGATCTCGCCACGCCGCCGCTCGCGCTGATCGGGGTCGACATCCTCTTCGAACCCGGCATTCTCATCGAGGCCGAGGTCACCGCCATCATCGATTGAGGGACGTAGCCCCGGATCCTGGCGGCGGCCGAAAGCGTCACCGCCGTGCCGGCGTCATGCGGGGCATGTCAGCGTCAGAGGAGGCCGGCGTCGCGGATCTTCATGGCGACGTGGACCCGGTTGTCGGTGCCGAGTTTGGCGAAGATGCGGGTGATGTTGGCCTTCACGGTCGCCACGCTGACCGACAGGGTCGCGGCGATCTCGGCGTTCGAGGCGCCCCTGGCCACCTCGATCGCGACCTCCCGCTCCCGCTCGGTGAGCACGGCCAGCTCCGCCAGCGCCCGCGGCCGGCGCGGCTCGTGGCCGCCGGTGGCGGCGGCGATGACCTGGCGCGCCACGCTCGGCGACAGCACCGGCTCACCCCGCGCCACGGCCCGCACGGCCTCGATCATCTTCGGCGGTGGCGCGTCCTTCAGCAGGAAGCCGTGCGCGCCGAGCCGCAGGGCGCGCAGCACGAGGTCGTCGGCGTCGAACGTCGTCAGCACCAGGATCCGGGGCGGCGCCGGCCGGCTGAGGAGCAGCTCGGTGGTGACGAGGCCGTCCTGCTCCGGCATGCGGATGTCCATCAGCACGACGTCGGGCCGCAGGTCGCGGATCACGTCCATGGCCTGCTTCCCGTTCCCGGCCTCGCCGGCCAGGTCGAGATCGGGCTCGCCGCCCAGGATGAGGCGCAGCCCCGTGCGCACCATCGGGTCGTCGTCCACGATGACCACTCTGATCACGGGTTCAAGCCTCCCACGGCAACCGGGCGTCCAGGACAAACCGCCCATCTCGTACGGCGTGCGTGAGCGTGCCGCCGGCCATCCGGGTCCGTTCCGCCAGCCCCACCAGCCCCAGCCGCCCCCCGGGCCCCGTGGGACCGCCCGGCGGGGCGGCGTTGCTCACCCGGATCCGCAGGCCCTCGCCGGGCCGTCCGCCCAGCTCGGCCGTCACGGGGCTGCCCGGCGCGTGCTTGCGCGCGTTCGTGAGCGCCTCCTGCACGATCCGGTACGCGTGCCGCCCCGTCTGCGCCGGCAGCGCGTCGCGGCAGGAGATGGCGTCGTCCACCTCCACCCGCTGACCGGCGGCCCGTACCTCGTCGAACAGGGCGTCCAGGTGCGCCAGCGTCGGCTGCGGAGGCGCGAGGCCGTCCTCGCGCCGCAGCGTGCCGAGCACGGCGCGCAGCTCGTTGAGCGATTGGTGCGCGTTCTCCTGGATGGCCAGCGCGGCCTCGCGGGTCTGCTCGGGAGACAGGTTCTCGCGGTACGCCAGCCCGCCCGCCAGCATCGCCAGCAGCGAGATCCGGTGCGCCAGCACGTCGTGCATCTCCTGGGCTATCTTGAGCCGTTCCTCCAGCTTGGCCTGTTCCACCCACTGCGCCTGCGCCGCGACCACGGCGGCCTGCCGGGCGGCGGCCAGGTCGCGCCGGCCGGCCAGGTAGAGCCCGAACAGGGTGCTCCCGGCCAGGATCACGGCCGCGGCCACCGCGTACACGAGAGTCAGCAGGCGGTTGTCCGACCACCGCGTGGAGGACACGACGCACAGCCAGAACACGACCGCCACCGTCGCCGTCTGCCGCCAGCGCCGGTACGCGGCCAGCGACCCGTACGCGACGACGGCCGGGCCGAGCGCCGTGAAGGAGAAGGCGGTGGCCAGCGCCGTGGCCAGCGCGGTCTGCCACGGCCCGCGATGCCGCCAGCGCAGCAGGACGAGCGCGGCGACGCCCACGGCCATGTCGACGAACATCCTGGGGGGAGTGCTCGAGGACGCGCGGGTGGCCAGCACGATCAGCGGCAGGGCGAGCGGCAGCGCGGCGAGCAGGTAGGGCAGCGCGGCGGCCGTGCGGTCGGAGGACGAATCGTGCACGCCTCCAGCCTAAGGAGCTCCGGCCTGCGGTTTTAGCGACCTGGGTCTACCGTCGTGCAGACCTGGGCCCACATCCGTCCGCGAGGTCTGGACCCGGGGTGGTCTGGTCGTCGCCCCAGGTCCGATGAGCGGGCGGGTCCCGTTCCTGTGGACTTGCACCGTGATCGAATTCCAGCGCGTCAGCAAGGCGTACAAAGGGGTGAAGGCCCTCGACGACGTGTCCTTCACCGCGCCGCCGGGCGCCGTCACCGGCTTCCTCGGCCCCAACGGGGCCGGAAAATCCACCGCTCTGCGCATCCTGACCGGGCTCACCCGGCCCACGTCTGGCTCGGCGACCGTGCTCGGCCGGCCGTACGCGCGGCTCGACCGCCCCGGCTACGACGTCGGCACGCTGCTCGACGCCGGCGCTCACCATCCCGGCCGTAGCGGCAGGGAGGTGCTCACCCTGGGTGCGCTGATGCTCGGTCTGCCCAGATCGCGCGTCGGCGAGGTCCTGGAGTTGGTAGGCCTGTCCGGGCGCGAGGGCGGGCGGGCCGTCGGCGGCTACTCGCTGGGCATGCGCCAGCGGCTCGGCATCGGCCACGCGCTGCTCGGCCGGCCGCGGGCGCTCGTCCTGGACGAGCCGGTCAACGGCCTCGACCCGCAGGGCATCCAGTGGATGCGCGGGCTGCTGCGCGACCTGGCCGACGGCGGCTGCGCGGTGCTGCTCAGCTCACACCTGCTGCACGAGGTCGAGCAGGTCGCCGACCACGTCGTCATGATCGGCCGTGGCCGGGTGCTGGCCCAGGGCACGGTCGCCGAGCTGAGCCGGGGCCACGGCCTCGAACGGACCTTCCTCGACCTGACCTCCGACGCCGACAGGAGCCCCGCATGACTCGCGAACCGGAGCCCGGCACGGGCCGCATCCCCTTCGGCCGGTTGCTGCGGGCCGAGACCCGCAAGCTGTTCGACACGCGCAGCAGCATGATCATGACGGGGGTCCTGGCCGTCCTGGCGGTCGCGCTCGTCGCCGGCCGGGCCGTCGTGCAGACCGGGCCGCCGAAGCTGTTCACGCTGGCCGGCAGCGCGGCCATCGCACTGGGGATCCTGCTGCCCGTACTGGCCGTGCTGACGGTGACGGCGGAGTGGAGCCACCGTACGGCGCTGACCACGTTCGCGCTGGAACCGCGACGGGCGCGGGTCCTGGCGGCCAAGTGCCTGCCGGCACTGGGCACGGCCGTGGTGGCGTGCCTGTTCGCGCTGGTAGCGGCGGTACCGGCGACGGCCGTCGCGGCGGCGGCCCGGGGCGTGGAGGCATCCTGGTACGTCGCCCCCCAGACCGTGCTCGGGTGGATCGCGGTGATGGTGCTGATGACCGCGCAGGGCCTGGCCATGGGCCTGCTGCTGCTCAACGCCCCGGCGGCCATCGTGATCTGCATGGCCGGTACGGCACTGTGGAGCTTCGTCGCGCAACTCGGCGGGGCGGGCGAGACCCTGGCCGCGTGGCTGGACCTCAACGCGACGACCGACCCGCTCATGGGCGGGGCCTGGACGTGGGAGGCCGCCGCCCGTCTGGTCACGTCGGTGCTGGCCTGGATCGTCATCCCCGGCGGGCTCGGGGTTCTGCGCGTCGTCAGGAAGGACGTGAGCTGACGTGACCTGGACTGGTCTGCCCTGTCAGAGGTACTGGAAGTACTCAGGACCCCCGAGGCGAGCGAGCGCCAAGCCCATCCACCAGGCCCTGATCGTGACCGGCGCCGCCCCGGACGAGCGCGCCCCGACCCGCCTGGCGCAGCGCAACGGGACCGACCGCGCGCCCTGACCACCACCGCGGGCGATCTGGAACTGGCCATCCCCCAACTGCGCACCGGATCGATCTCGGCAAGCACGCGAGCGCCCGTCGGGTCGGCCAGGCCGGGGAAGCCGGTGATGATGGCGGCGTCAGGGTTCTGGTGAAAGGCCCCGCTGGTGGCTTCGGCGGGTCGTCGGCGGCACGGCACGCGGTGCCGAGTTGCAGCAGGAGGGCCTGCAGTTGGCGGCCGAATGCCTTCCCGGGCGCAGCTGGACTTCGCGCCACCGCGGCTCTATCGACAACTTGGTATGGTGCGCAGGTTGCACCACTTTGGAGAGTACGGCAGCGCTCAAGGGAGAGGACACCGGGCGACGATGCAGGCGTCAGAGGTCCCGCGTGCGGTGGCCGCGGCCATGTCGACCGCCTCCTCACTCGGCCTGACGGCCGACGACGCGATCGTGCTTCATGACTCGAACAAGCTCACTCTGCGTCTGCTGCCTTGTGACGTCCTGGCCCGGGTGGCACCTGTGGCGCATCAGGTCGCACAGTTCGAAGTCGAGCTTGCCCAGCGGCTCGCCGACTCCGGGTGCCCTGTGGCTGCTCTCGAGCCTCGAGTGGAGCCACGCGTCTATGAGCGTGATGGCTTCGCGGTCACGCTGTGGACCTACTACGAACCCGTGACGCCTCGAGAGGTCTCAGCAGCCGACTACGCCAATGCGCTCCAACGGCTGCATACCGGCATGCGCGAACTCGATGTCCCGACGCCGCATTTCACGGATCGAGTCGAGCAGGCTCAACAACTCCTGGCGAACCGCGACCAAACTCCGGCGCTCGCCGACGCGGACCGGGAACTGCTCGGCGACACGTTACGAAGCCTGAGACGAGTGATCGGCGAGCGCGGCGGCGCCGAGCAGCTGCTGCACGGCGAGCTACACCCGGGCAACGTGCTCACCACGAAGAACGGGCTCCTGTTCATTGACTTCGAGACATGTTGCCGTGGGCCTGTCGAATTCGACCTCGCCCATGCACCCGAAGAAGTCAGCGAGCACTATCCGGGTGTCGATCAAGACTTGCTGCGCGAGTGCCGAATCCTCGTGCTGGCGATGATCACAACGTGGCGCTGGGATCGAGGCGACCAGCTCCCCAACGGGCGCCGGTTGGGCCAAGAGTGGCTCAGCCAGATCCGAGCAGCGCTCGATCGCAAAGGGCTGGACACCCACGGCTGATCGCGGGCCTCCGAGGTCGTAGCCGACCGGCCGTTGATGTCGGGATCTACCGTGATCCTGGCCTTGACCGGCCTCCTGAAGATGGCCGTGGCGACTGACTGTTGCAGCGCGGTAGCCACGAAGGTCAGGCCTCGCTTTGCGATCTTGCTAGCAGGACGTACTGGGGTTCGCGACGGCCGGGATCGGGGTTCCCACTATGCCCACCGCCATTTGTCGTACCGGCGTGGGAACATGACGCCATGGCGACCTCAAAACAGCCGGTGACGGTCCCGACCGACGCCAGCGTGGACGATTTCCTGGCCGCAGTCTCTGACGAACGCCGGCGGGCCGACGCGGAGCGCCTCGGCACGATCCTGTGCGAGGTGACCGGTGAGCCTGCGGTGATGTGGGGTCCCAGCATCGTCGGCTTCGGCAGCTACCGCTACACCTACGCGAGTGGGCGCACAGGTGACTGGCCCTTGGCGGGCTTCTCGCCACGCAAGCAGCATCTCGTCGTCTATTTGGTGGGTGGGTTCGAGGAGCGGCACGCGTCCGTGCTCGCCCGGCTCGGTCCGCACAAGACTGGAAAGGGATGCCTCTACCTGAAACGGCTCGACGACGTCGACGAGAGCGCGCTGCGCGAGCTCATCGACCGCACGGTGCGGGTGCACAAGGGCGTTGACCAGGCCGCCGACCGCGGTCAATAGCGGTAGCTCATGACTCCGGACTGAGCCGTACACCTCGCATCTCAGGTAACTGAGCGGCACCGCCCACCGGCTCACCGACAAGGAGATCTGAACGACGATGCGCCGGCGGATCTGCTGATCGCCACGGTCCACCGGAAACCCCCTCATTGTGCGAGTCCTTCCTGTGTGGGTGTGCCCTTCACAGTGCTCGCGACAGTGCTCGCGACAGTGCTCGCGGCGACATCTGTCACGCGAGTGCGGTGCGGCCCCGCCGCCCCGGTGGGCGGAGGGGCCGTGACCTGCTGGGAACCGATCTATCCGAGCACCGGGTAGTTCGCGCGGAACACGTTGTGCGGGTCACGGGCCCGCTTGATCTCCCGCAGCCGCGCGAGCGCGCTGCCGGAGAAGGACTTCGCCGCCGTGTCACCCGGGGACAGCAGGGTGTACGGCTTGCGGCCGCTGATGTAGGCCTCCAGGTCGGCCACGACCTCGGCCTGCTTGGCGCGCGTCGCATCGGCCGCGTGCGGCAGGCCGAGCCCCAGCAGGCCGAGCAGGTACGGCTCAGCCACCGCGCCGCTCGCACCGGCCCCGCCGCCCGGCTCGGCGAGCGCCCCGCCCAAGTGCCTGATCTGCACGTTGATGAGTGGTTCGACCGGCTTGGCCAGCAGGAGCTCCACCGCGTCCGCGTCCAGGCCGGTGAGCAGCTCCGCACGAGCGATGGATGGGGCCGGATCGGTGGGCTCGGCGGCGATGGCGCCCAGGTCGGCAACCGGGACGACGCCGCGGCTGTCGGAGATCGCGCCCTCGATCTTGTCGATGCGTACCAGCAGGTCCTCCCCCTGAGCCGCCTCACCCAGGTAGGCCAGATCCAGCGTGACCATCGGCGGCGCGCCGGGTGGCTGGAACCGGTTGATCCAGACACTGAGTTCACGCGGCGCCTCGGCGGTGATCTCCAGGAACGCGTCGTACACCTCCTTGGTCCGGTGCTCCGGCCAGATCACGCGCCCGCCGTACAGGACGGGCGCGGGATACAGCTCGAGTTCGAGGGCGGTCACCACCGCGAAGTCCCCGCCACCGCCGCGCAGCGCCCAGAACAGCTCGGGATCGGACTCGGCGGTCACCCGGCCCGGCTCGCCATCGGCGTCCACGATGTCGATGGCCCGCACGCTGTCGGAGGCGAAGCCGTACTTACGGCTGAACCAGCCGACCCCGCCGCCCAGGGTGTAGCCGGTCACGCTGACCCCCGGCGCGCTGCCGGACAGGCCGGTCAGACCCAGGGGACCGGCCGCTGCCAGCACCTGCCCCCACTTCACGCCCGCGCCCACCCGGACCACGCGCTCCTGTGCGCGTACCTCCACCTCGTTCAGCAGGCCGGTACGCAACAGGATCAGGCCTTCCACATCACCCGAGGCGCCATGCCCGCTCGGCTGCGCGGTCACCGTCATACCCGCCCGCCGCGCGTAACGCACGACCGCCGCCACGTCATCGGCATCCGCGGCCTCTGCCACGGCCGCCACGGACTGCCTGACGGTCAGATTCCACGCGGTGGCCGCCTGTTCGAAGCCGTCGTCATCGGGCAGGAGCACGCGCCCCTTGAGAACACCGCGCAGATCGTTGATCGTCATCGTCGTCTCCTTTTTCGAGCTCTCACAAATGCGGAGGAATACCGTGCTGTTCTGGTCCGGCTCGACCGGCTGCTGGATGGCGGGACGCGCCGAAGGGCTTCGGCCGCCGGACCGCAGGAGCGCGCTGATCGCCGGCATCACCGCGGCGGTGGTGCCGTGGATGCCGTAGGCGACCGCCCTGGGACCGTTGCTGAGCAGCAGCCGACACGCGCCAAGGTGGGGTCAGGCGGGCTGCGGAGCGGCCGCGACCTTGCGGGTCTCGCGCATCATCAGCAGGCCGTTGACCACCATCAGCGTCGCGGTCAGGCCGTGGACGCCGAGCGCGGTGGCCACGGAGCCGTGGTGGGCCAGCACGGTGGTCATGTCGCCGTACGCGGCGAGGGCCTCCACCAGCAGCACCCAGCCCAGTGCCCGGCGGTGGCCCGTCACCAGCAGGATGCCCAGGACCAGAGCCAGGACGACGTCGCGGATTCCCTTGATGATCAGGAAGCCGCCGCCGTCGCCGGACGGCCAGCTCGGCAGGCCGAACGTCGGCGCCGTCGTCTCCGGACTCAGGATGAAATCCGTCCCGAACCAGAGGATGAAGAGGATGAAGGCGGCGGCCAGGACGGTGTTGATCTTCTTCAGTGACATCGTTCTTCTCCTGCGAGGGCTTGGGAGTTCTGTGGGGTCTGGTCAGGCGGCGCGGACGCGGCTGATGTGGCGGGCGTAGCGGGGGCGGCCGATGATGTGCCAGATGCCGCGTACCGGAGCGGGAAGGGCGGACAGGAGCGTGGCGCGCTCGGCCGGGTTCGCGTCCTCCAGGACGAGGCCGAAGAGGGTGAGCAGGGTGAGCTTGGGCGTGTTGGCCACCAGGTGGTCGCCCAGGGAGGCCCACTCCTTTTCGGTGATGTGCTCGGCCGCGAGCGGAAGGAGAGTGGCCTCCTCGTCGTCGAGGTGCTCGAGAAGCACGGCCCGGTGGTCGGCGAGGGCGGCCACGAGCGTGTCGCGCTCGTCCGCCCCGGCGGCGGCCTCCCACGCCGGGACCGCGGCGTCCAGCCTGGTCAGCGTGGCCGCGACGCGCTCGTGCTGTGCCTCCATGCGCAGGACGATGTCGGCCTCCAGATCGACCCGGGACAGCAGCGGCGGCCACAGCAGCTCGTCCTCGCCCTCGTGATGGTTGTGCAGGCCCAGCCGGTATATACGGAAGTGGCCGGCGATCACCTTGGCGCGAGCGGTGTCACCCGGGGCGACGGCCGCGACGAGCTCCATCAGCAGCCGTGACTCGCGGCGAAGGACGCGGTGGACGATCTCCATGTCCCGGGTGTTGACGCTCATCTGTTCCTGCCCTTCATCGGTGGCGATGTGTTCAGGCTGCTCCCGGGTATTTGGAGGGGACTTGGAGCCGATTTGGAACCGCCCACGTACGATGTCCGAATCATGGTTTTCATCCGGGTGCTGGGCTCGTTCGCGACCGAGGTGAACGGCGCGACCGTTCAGCTCGGCGGGCCGCGGCAGCGGGGCGTGCTGGCGTTGCTGGTGGCGGCGCGTGGGCAGGTCGTGCCGGTCGATCGGATGATCGAGGATCTGTGGCGCGGGGAGCCGCCGGCGCGGGCACTGATGTCCTTGCAGGCGTATGTGTCCAACCTGCGCCGGCTGCTGGAGCCCGGGCGCCCGCCGCGCACGTCGGCCCGGCTGCTGGTGAGCTCGCCGCCCGGCTATGCGCTGCGACTGCCGCCGGAGTCGGTGGACGCGTGGCGGTTCGAGGACCTGCTCGACCAGGCCCGTACGGTCACCGACCCGCGTGCCGTCCGGTCTCAACTCGCCGAGGCGTTGGGGCTGTGGCAGGGACCGGCGTTCGCCGAGGTCGCCGACGAGCCGTGGGCCGCCGCCGAGACGGCCCGGCTGAACGAGCTGCGCCTGGTCGCCACCGAGCTGCACGTCGCGGCGGGTCTGCGGATCGGCGACGCTGCCGCGGTGGTCCCCGAGGCCGAGCGGCTCACCCGCGATGAGCCGCTGCGCGAGGAGGGCTGGCGGCTGCACGCCCTGGCGCTGTGGAGCAGTGGCCGCCAAGCCGACGCGCTGGCGACGCTCCGCCGCGCCCGCGGCATCTTCGCCGAGGAGCTCGGCCTCGACCCCGGCCCGGACCTGACGGCGTTGGAGGAGGCGATCCTCACCCAGCGCACGGACGTCCTGCGCGAGACCGTGCCCCCGCCACCGCCGACCGCACCGCTGCCGCGGCCGGCTCCGATCACCGAGGCGCCGTTCGTCGGACGCGAGGCGGAACTGTCGGCACTGGTCACGGCCGCCGCCGAGGCCGCCACCGACGGCGCCCGTATCGCCCTTGTCACCGGCGAGGCCGGGCTCGGCAAGTCGACGCTGCTGGAACACCTGGGCAGGCGGCTCGAACGTGACGGATGGCTGGTCGCCGTCGGCCACTGCCCCGGGGTCGACAGCGCGCCGCCCGCGTGGGCCTGGACCGAGGCGCTGGGAGCCGTTGCCGCCGCCACTCCCCCGGGCGAGTTCGCCGACGGCCTCGCGCCGCTGCTCACCGACACCGAGCCGGTGAACGCCGACGCCACCGCGGGACGGTTCCGCCTGCGCCGGGCCGTGTGGAGATGGCTCGCGGCGGTCGCCGCGGAACGCCCGGTCGCCGTCGTGCTGGACGACCTGCACTGGGCGGACGCCGCCACGCTGGAGCTGCTCGGCGGCGGCCTCGGCATGCGGGCCCCGATCCTGGTCGTCGCCGCGTACCGCGCGGACGAGAGCGGACACCTCACCGAAACGCTGGCCTCCCTCGCGCGCGCCACGCCCCTCCGCCTGGCGCTGCCGGGGCTGAACGACGAGGCCGTCGCGGAGCTCGTACGGACCGAATGCGAGGCCGACGAGAAGACCATCGCAGGGATCGCCGAGCGCACCGGCGGAAACCCGTTCTATGTGCGCGAAAGCGCCCGGCTGCTGAATGGCGAAGGCGCGCTGGTCGCCCTCTCCGAGGTCCCCGAAGGCGTACGGGACGTCCTCCGCCGCCGGCTCGCGCGCCTGCCCGAAGGAGGCGTGTCCATCCTCCGGCTGGCCGCGGTCGCAGGCCGGGAAAGCTCCGTGGACGTCCTCGTGAAGGCCGCCGACACCGACGAGGACGGCGTGATGGACGCGCTGGACGCGGGCGTCATCGCCGGGCTGCTGAACGAGCCCGCCCCCGGACGCGTCCGCTTCGTCCACGCCCTCGTCAGGGACACGCTCATCGCCGACCTCAGCCGCCTCCGCACAGCCCGCATGCACGCCCGGATCGCCGCCGCTCTTGAAGGCACCGACGACATCGCGGCGCTGGCCCACCACTATGCGCGCGCCGGCTCACCAAAGGCCGTCGGCTACTGCGTCCAGGCCGCCGAGCTTGCCGAGGCCCGCTACGCCCACGACGTGGCGGCCGCTCTCCTCACCGACGCCGTCACCAACTCGACCGGACCGGACGAACGCGTCGAACTGCTCGGCAGGCTGCTGCGCGCGCAGATCCGGGCGGGAGCCGTCGGAGCCGCCCGCGAGACACGCCGTGAAGCTGTGGAGTACGCGGAGTCCCTGGGCCGCGACGACCTGATGATCGCCGCATTCACCGCGTGGACGGAGCCGACCACCTGGCAGGCCCGTATGTACGGCACGGTCGATCGGTCCATCGTCGACCGCCTGAGCCGCCTGCTGAAGCGCGACCTGACCCCTCCGGTGCGGTCCCGGCTCCTGATGGCGTACGTGGACGAACTGGCCGGCGAGGACGACCCGACCGTTCTGGAGGCAGCGCAGGAGGCACTCGACCTCGCCACCGGACCCAGGCTGCGGGCCGCGGCGCTCCAGAGCCTGGCCCGAGTCCACGGCGACGCCGAGCTCTGCCGAGAGCTCGTGGCGATCGGCACCGAGCACGACCTGCCCGTCTACCGCGTCACCGGGCTGATCAACCTTGCCACCGTCGCCGCCGCCGCCAACGACCCGGTGACCATGCACCAGGCGACCACCGAGGCCCTGGACCTCGCGCGCACCTACCGAATGCGCGAGGCGATCGCCGTCACCGAGATCACGCTGGCGACCCTGGCGCTCGTCGAAGGCCGATTCGCCGACGCCGAGCGCCTCTACATCAAGGCCGACGAGGGCATGCAGCGCGCCGGATCGGTGCACGCCACGGGCTTTCTCCAACTCGCCCTGGCCACGATCTGGCTGAACGACGGCACGCTCGGTGCGCACCTGGACGACGTGCGCGCCCTCCACACCGTGCTCGGCGCCATGACCTCCGACCTGCTCGCGCTCGCCCTCCACGCCAACGGCCTGGACACCGAAGCCCGCGAGGTCCGCGCGTCATCCAGCCCGATCCGCCCCGACTTCTTCTTCACCTTCCTCACAACGTTGCGCGCGATGGCCATCATCGCCCTGAACGACCGCGACGCCGCCGAGGAGATCTACGCGACGCTGCTTCCGCACCGCAACGACCCCCCGGCGGGCGCCGCGAGCCTGGCGGTGGCGCTGCGCCCGGTCGCCCACACCCTCGGCGAGCTGGCCCTCTTCCTGGGCCGCACCGAGGCCGCCGCCCACTTCACCCAGGCCGCCACGATCGCCGACCAGTGGAACGCACCCCACTGGGCCGCCGAGGCCCGGTTGCGAACGACCACCTAGCCTCCGCCCACGGCGCCGCACGCCGGTGACACAGAAGGTGCAGGACGCCTCCAACACTGGCGGCCGCCCATGATCGCGAGGCAGAGGCCTCCAGCTCAGCGCGGCGACCTGGCGCAGCTCGTTCATCCCGATTCGCTCCCGCAACACCCCGCCGACCTGCTCGTCGGCGATGGCGGGATCGATGAGCAGCGGCACATGCTTGCCATTGGGTGGCACACCCGGAACGCAGAAGGACCTGCGTTTCCGCAGGTCCTTGCCCATCTTTCGATGGAGATCGCGAGTGCCCCCTGTAGGATTCGAACCTACGCACCCGGCTCCGGAGAGGATTACAGGTTCTTCATGTCAAACGCCGCTGACCAGCGACTACACAGGTTGAATGCGTAGAGTCTTCAGGCCGTGCCGGATAGCGCTCGGTGCGATACGACCGTGGTATGCGGTACGGGCAAAGGGGCGGGTACACACCTGCCGAGCAGGAACGGCGAGAGCGTGTACGGCTGCAAGCGGCCGAGTGGTTCGAGGCCGGTGAGTCGACCAAGACAGTCGCCGCACGGTTACGGGTGCACGAGCGGTCGGTGACCCGCTGGCGTAAGGCCTGGCGCGAGGGCGGGACGCAGGCGCTGCGCTCGAAGGGGCCGGTGTCGAAGGAGAAGCTGTCGGACCGGCAGTGGCAACGGTTGGAGGCCGAGTTACGGCGTGGGCCGCTGGCCTGGGGATACGACGAGAACCAGTGCTGGACGCTGGCCCGGGTCAAGACGCTGATCGGACGGCTGTTCCACATCGGCTACACCATCGAGGGCGTGGGCAAGCTGCTGCATCGCCACGGCTGGTCGGTCCAGGTCCCGGCGCGGCGGGCCCTGGAACGGGACGAGGAGGCCATCGCTGCCTGGAAAGAGCAGGTGCGGCCGGTGGTAAAAGCACCGCAGCGGACCTGGGCGCCTACCTCTGCTTCGAAGACGAAGCCGGGCAAGGGCTGAGGCCACCGAAGGGACGCACCTGGGCGCCGGTCGGCACCCGTCCGGTGGTGACGGTCCGCGGCAAGGGCTCCGGCCGGGTCAACATAGCCGGCGTCGTGGCCTACCGAGACGGCGAACGCCCGCACCTGTTCTACGGCCTGCACATCTACCGCGGCCGCAAGGGCGAGCCCAAGTCGTTCTCCTGGATCGACTACCGGGACCTGATCGTGGCCACCCACCAGCACCTGGGCCCACCACTGGTCTGGTGCTGGGACAACCTCAACGTGCACCTGGCCGGCCAGCTCGCCGAGTTCGCCGCCGAGCACGCCGACTGGCTGCGCATCGTCCAGTTACCCGCCTACGCTCCCGAACTGAACCCCGTCGAGGGCGTCTGGTCCCTGCTCCGCCGGGCCCTGGCCAACTTCGCCGTCACCGACCTGCCTGGACTCGTCCGGATCGTCAAACGCAAACTGAAGAAGATCCAGTACCGGCCTCATCTGCTCACCGGCTGCCTGGCGCAGACCGGACTCACCTTCGATCCTCCGGCAAAGACATGACCGACCCTACGAATTCAGCCTGTGTACACGTCTGAACCGTGTGACTATGCTCCGTACGGCCCACAGTTGGCCCATGGATCCGCACGGAGGGTCTCATCAAGCATGGGTCATGTGCGATACGGCCCGGACGCCACATACTTTCTTCCATGGATCCACTTTGCGGGCTGTCCTTCTCCCATGGTCCTCACCGTCGCTATGTGAGGATCTGACGCTTCCCAGTCGATATTCCAGATAGCTACCTGTCGATGACCTCGGCTCGATAGGCTCGTGCCATGCAGGATCTGACTGCCCACGTGCTGCGCCTTCTTGAGGATGGGGAGTCTCAGCGCGTCGAATTCAAAACCAAAATCCCCGATGAACGGATTATGGCGAAGGAGATAGTGGCATTCGCGAACGCTGAAGGTGGAACGCTTATCATCGGCGTTGGTGTCGACGGTGCAGTTATTGGCGTTGATAGTGAAGCCGCTCGAAGATTTCAAGCAAGGCTGATTGGGATAACTGGTCAACTAGGGATTCAGGTCCGAGTTTACGAAGTTCGCCTTGACGGGCTACCTCTTGTCGTGGTCGAAATCCCGGAGGCGCCGGCGTATGCCAAGCCCCTTCGCGTAGCAGACGGGTACGTCTATAGGCGCAAAAATGGCCGCGTTACACGAATTGTCCCTCACGAGAGCGTGCAACCGGGCGTGAGTGTCCCCCGTCGCCTGCGCGTGTTTGTTGCCATGTCTTTTCGATTCGACGAGGAGCCTGCACTGGTCGATTACTATGAGGCGATCAAGCGCGCTATTGATCGCACCGGCTTGCAGATTGAAGCCAAGCGAATCGACCTCATGGAAGGAGATTATGAGATTACAACGGCCATCGGGGAAGAGATAATCAAAAGCGATTTCGTGATAGCCGACTTCACTCTGAATAGCCCGAATGTCTACTATGAAGCAGGGATCGCGAAGGGGGCTGGCAAGTACATCGTCAGATGTGCTCGGCGTGGGACAGAGTTGCCCTTCGACTTGCGTACACATCGGGTACTCATGTATTCCAATGCTACTCAACTCGAACGTAGTCTTATCGATGCTCTTCCTGTGGCGTATGCAGCCGTCCTTGACGGCTGAGCGATTCCACAGGGAGTATATATCCAGGAGAGAAAGGTTGCCGCCATGTGGTCGTCGAGTAGAAATTCACGTGAACGCCTGGTCGAGGCTGCACGACTGGCGGCATATCGCGCAAAGTATTCAGTAAGGAGAAAATGCTTTCTTTCGTACCATGCTGTAGATTCTGACGAAGTAACGAAGTTTATAGACACCTTTGGTTCTTGTTTCATACCTCGCGTGATAGGAGTGACAGAGAATGACCCGCTCATCAATAGTTCTAATAACGACTATGTGATGGACTGTATTCGCGAGAAATATCTTCAAGACTCTACGGTTACTATCGTCTTGATTGGCTCCTGTACGTGGTCACGCAGGTTTGTCGACTGGGAAATATATTCCACGTTGCGTAACGATATCAAGAATCGCCGTAGCGGTTTGATGGGAATCCAGCTTCCATCTGTAGACGGTGCCAGTCCTTCCATTCCTGATAGGTTGTTGGATAACCTGAAGAGCGGAAATGGGGATGGCGCCTATGCGCGCTACTACCGTTATCCAACTACTGAAGCTTCTCTAAGAAACCTCATAGAAGATGCCTTTGCGGCCCGTACGTCGCGAGCTTCACTTATAAACAACTCTCGTGCGAGAAAGCAGCGTAACTCCTCGTGTCCGTAGGATCTGTCAAGCTTGACAACCATGACCTTCCAGCAACTTTCAATAGTGCCGACCAGGCATCTCTAAGCGGTCAGCGTTTTGCTCGCAATCTGGTTAAGTGTGAGCTTTTTTGTCTGGCAATAGCGGCTGCTACCGGTCTTTCCACCTGGCGTGTCGGCGATAAAGCATTAGACGTGCTTGCAGCAGTAGGATTTATTGCCTTTGGTTGCGCGCTTATAGTAAGCACAGTGCGCGTCTATAAGAGGCCAGAAGATATGTGGTATGCGGGTCGAGCTGCCGCAGAGTCTATAAAAACCCTTGCTTGGCGCTATGCCGTAGGCGGCGACCCTTTCTCAAAAACGTTAATTGATAGGGATGTGCGTGTCGAGCTACTGCACCGCATCGAGGAGATTTTCGCTGAGCTGAGGAGCCTCACGCTACCTCCGGTCTCGCCGAATGCTGTAGAGATAACAGATAATATGGCAGCTATTCGAGCGCTGCCTTTTGAGGATCGAAAATCCTTTTACATCAGCGATCGGGTGTCGGACCAAATGGAATGGTACAGCAAGCGGGCCGAGCAGCACAGGAAGGCGGCGAGGACCTGGACGGCCATAACTATCGCGAGCAGTGCAATCGGTTGCCTTATGGGATTTCTGAAATTCATCGGACCCCTGGACGTCGATGTACTTGGATTGGGAGCCGCAATCGCTAGCGCAGCAACGGCTTGGAATCAGTTGAACCAGCACCGAGTCAACTATGCTTCCTATGTTGTCGCGTCGAGAGAGCTGAGTATCATTCGAGATCGCGCCCGGAATACAGAAGAGTCTGAATGGAGTGCCTTTGTGAGCGATGCCGAGGATGCTGTTTCTCGCGAACATACAATGTGGCTCGCACGCCATGGCCATCCCGGTGTCCGCAGGGGAAGATGAGACTTGTTGGGCCTGCATCGAATGCTGCGGAGAGGTTTTCGTACTAGCTAACGCTTCAAGTGCCGGGTGATGGTTCGGGCGGATTCTCAAAAGAGAGCTCAAAGCAATCACCACGCAGGACTCGCCTATGCTTGCGTTGCCCCGGAATGATCTCGAAAACGGGTACGCCCTCGGGCATGCCGCCCAACTCCCGCAGTTCCCCTGGCATCGCCAAGTCCCGCCGCTCATTTGGAGTTGGTATGCGCGCGATCACTCGCGCGCCGGCAGGGACACGGTACGGCTCTCGGGTTGGCTCAGTGGCCACCATCGACCCCCGCTTGCGGACTGTTGTGATTCGTCCCTCGGCTCGGAGGTGCGCCAGCGCGTCGCGGACCGTGTCCCGCCCCACCTCGTACATCTGCGCCAATTGGGACTCTGAGGGCAACCACGCTCCCGGTCGGTAGCGGCCAGCGGTGATGTCGTCGCGGATCGCGTTGGCGACTTGCCGATACACCGGCGCCCCAGAGCTGTAGTCGATCACAACACACAAGTTTCACGCGGCTATATTGCCATGAGCCTTGTGGCCATGAGCCCCTAGATTTAACGTGGGCAAACGTCGGCCCGGGAAGGTTTTTGGCTGACTTCCCTGCCCAACACAACACAGGGAGATCGATTCCGCATGACTTCCATACCCCGACCTGTTTTATTGGCTAGCGCAGCCGGGCATTGTTCACGAGTCCAATCAAGCTGCAGCGCTCGGCGCATTGGTTGAGGTCTTCAAGACAGAGTCGCGTAATATATTGGAGTGGGGACTGCAGCACCCGACTCTATGACCACGATCATGCCACATGTACGCCCTGATCGTTTGAGGCGACTTATTGATATTCTGGGCGTGGCGGGAAATCGGACGACTATTGAGCTGTTGCGTCAGTATGCTGACGACCCTATTCTCGGTCGACCGCGATGATGCAATCAGGAAGTTGAAGGAAGTGTAGTACCCCGTTGCATCGTCGGGGAGGAGTTGGCCGGTGTGCTACGCCGCCGAACGCTGCTAGCTAAGGACGCGGCCTTCAAGATCTCGTTCGCGCGCCGCAGCTCGGCGTTCTCCCGGCGCAGCCGCTTCAGCTCGGCCGCCTCATCCGTGGTGCGGCCAGGCCGGCTGCCCTCGTCGATCTGGGCCTGGCGGACCCAGCTGCGTAGTATCTCCGCGGTGCCGATGCCGGGCTTGGTCGCCACCGCGTTGATCGTGGCCCACTCGGTCGGGTAATCCGGCCGCACCTCGGCGACCATCCGCACCGCTCGTCGGCGCAGCTCGGCTTGGTAGGGAGACCCTACCTGGCATGGACTCGATCCTTTCAAGAGATCAAGTCTCCACCGGAACCGAGGCGATTCAGTTGTCCTCAATCGCTCCCAACGGATACCAGCTCGTCATTGAGTGCGACCAGCTCAGCGATCTTGGTGGCAATGACTTCCATCGAATCTTCCGCCGTGTGCAACCCGTTTCGGGAGCCAAGCAATGGGCTGACTTTCCGGACGTCTTCGTAGGTCGTCCCATGTACGACAGGAATTAGCAGGTCGCGTGCCAGAAGCTCCGAGAGCTCCTTGTCAGAGACCCCCCGATTGTCGACGCGTTTTAGTAGCGCAGGGGTAATGAGGACGAGACCAACCCGCGACTTCGCCAGGCCCCTGTCGATCTCTCGCATGAACGGTTGGCCGAGCAGGATGTCCTTCTCGCTGAACCAGACCGACACACCTTCGGCTTCGAGCAGGTCGTGTAGCTCCGTAGCAACACCGCGCCGGTCGTCCCACGCATGGCAGAGGAAGAGGTCGCGAAGTTCAGGCTGCTGACCCCGCAACTCGACCGTGCGGCGGTAAGGAGTCAGCGCACGGACTTGTTCAGGCGTGTAGGTCACGGCCGAGCTGCTCGGCGACCACCTCGGCCGCGTCCTGCCGCCGATGGACCCACCCCCACCGCTCGTGCCGCCTCCCCCGCTGCTGCGCGGCGTGTAGCTCGACGACGGGTAGGTCGGAGACGGCGAGTAGTACCCGTAGTTTCGGCCGCCGCATGCAGGGCAGGCCGCAGCTCCGCTGGCGGTTCGATGGCCCTGGACCGGGGCTGTGCACCTACTCATGGCCAGATTGTAGTTGGTGCGCGGTGTCGGTGGTGGTGACGCTGTGGGTGGAGTTGTTCAGCCGGGCGGGGCACGCCACCAGGCGTCGAACCAGCGCTGCCAGACGTCGCTCAGGGTGGGGGAAGCCGCCTGCGCAGGTGCAGCAGGTGCCAGCCGTGGCGGCGTATTCTCGCCCGGGTTTGGCGATGCGGGCGAGCATCTGCTCGTCCAGGCCGGCCAGCGTGCGGTGAGTTGGAGTCCGACCGCGCCATCCCGAACAGTGCCGCCTGCTGGGCCTGCAGTCGCTCGGCTTCCAGCAGGCTGCGTGCGCCGCACGCGATCGCGGCGGCCAGGCTGATGAGGACATGCGCGCGGTCGCGCCAGGTCGCGCTCTGTCCGTCCGGCCACAGCCCGGCGAGCGCTGCGGTCAGTCCCACGCGATCGGCGATCTTGTGCAGCAGGACCGCGCCCGCGTGACCGACCAGCCCTTTTCCGTCGGTCGTGACAGATAACCGGCGGTCCCACCCGATACGCTCACTCACCAGAAAGGTGCACCTGCTTCTGCAGCGGACATGGCTTCGACGCCCGAATCCTTGCAGTTCAGGGACACCTTTCACATGTTCTAGAGCACGGCTGCCGCCCCGGTTGAATAGCCGAGGCTAGGTCGCCACGCCTCTTGCCCGCTGGGCTGCCCTACCGTCAAGCCGGGCGAGGCGGGCATACGCGACCAACCATTACGTCACGGTCCCTGCCGCATCCCGCCGCGGACCGAAAGGCACGTCATGTGAAGGTCCGCTTGGGCCGACGGTGGGGGCCGGGCCGGCCCCGAATGCATGTCTGCTTGGGCCGCCTCGCTCGACTGAGTGCTGTGGTGGCGGCCCACAGCTGGCCCACAACCAGCGAGCTTCAACGGGAACGGGCGGGACTCCATGGGACTGGAGGCCCGCCCGCACCTGCGATGTTTGCCCTGGTCAGCGGCCGGAGCCGCTGATCAAGATCGAGTGCCCCCTGTAGGATTCGAACCTACGCACCCGGCTCCGGAGGCCGGTGCTCTATCCCCTGAGCTAAGGGGGCTCGACGAGTGATAAGGCTATCAGCATCCCGGCACCACTCGGCACACGATAAAGGTCCTTGAACACATCCAGCGAAAACCACCCGTGACAACCCCGCTACAGGTTACCTTGGCGCCCGTGGGCGAGGTTCTTGGGAAAGTACTGGTCGTGGACGACGACGAGGTCATCCGGCAGCTCATCGCGGTCAACCTGAACCTGGAGGGGTTCGAGGTCGCGACCGCCACCGATGGGCAGGACTGCCTTGATCGTGTGCTCGACGTCATGCCGGACGTCATCACGTTGGACGTGATGATGCCGTGCCTGGATGGGTGGACGACGGCGCAGAGGTTGCGGACCGAGGAGGCCACCAGCCATATCAAGGTGGTGTTGATCACGGCGCGGGCGCAGGACGATGATAGGCGGCGGGGGTTGGGGATCGGGGTCGACGCTTATCTGACCAAGCCGTTCGATCCGGCCGAGTTGATCCAGGTCGTACGGGATCTGGCGACGGCGGCCGGCAAGGGATAAAGGCGGCCCGATTTCCTCGCTCCCCCGGATCTGATGGGAGTGGTGGGCATGGACGGGCGGCTTGAGCGGGCCAAGGAGCTCTATGAGCGGGCCGTTTTCGGCGGGGATGTGGCCGGGCTGGAGGCCGCCGATCGGGGGCTGGACGGCGTGGAGGCCGATCTTGCGCTGGTTCGAGGGCGGATCATGCACGGCCGGTTTCTCGATGGGCAGGGCGAGCAGGGCGACGAAGAGCTGAGGCTGTTCGAGAGGGCCGCGGAGCTTTACCGGGCGCTCGGGGATGTCCGGGGTGAGGGTGAGGCGCTGCTCTGGGTGGGGACCTTCCATCAGGTCGTCCGCGGGGACGAGGCTCCCGCGGCGGCGGCTCTGGAGCGGGCCCATGAGCTGGCGACGCAGGCCGGCGACAAGCTGACCCTCTCGTACGTCCTGCGCCACCTGGGCATCGCCGAGCACATGGCCGGACGGCTGCCGGCGGCGCGCGAACGGCTGGAGGAGTCCGTACGGCTGCGCCGGGAGCTCGGGTTCATGGCCGGGGTGGCGGCCAACCTGGTGGGACTGGCGTACATCGCTGCCGCGGAGGGGCGGCGTGAGGACGCCGTGGCGGTGCTGGACGAGGCCGCTGAGATCGCCGGTGCCGAGAAAGCGGCAACCGTGCTGGCGTGGGTGGAAGAGGCCCGAGGCCAGTTCTAGCCGGCCGCTTCTTTTGTGAAAAGTTTGCGTACGGTGGGCCGTAGCGTCCCCTCCCGAGCCTAGGAAGGTCCCAACCGTGCGTAGCTCCATTTTCGGCAATCTCGAGTCCCAGCAGTTGCCACCCGGCTTCGCGCTCCAGAACGGCAAGATGCTGCGCGTGCAGCTGCCGCACGAGGTCCTGGCCAAGCAGGGCTCCATGGTCGCCTTCCAGGGGAAGATGGACTTCGACTACGAGGGCGGCGGGCTCGGCAAGCTGTTCAAGAAGGCCGTGACGGGCGAAGGCGCGTCCCTCATGCGCGTACGCGGCGAAGGGCTGCTCTACCTCGCCGACAACGCCGACGACATCCACCTGTTCTACCTGGAGAACGAGGGGATCACCGTCAACGGGCGCAACCTGCTGGCGTTCCAGCCGCAGCTCACCTGGGACATCCAGCGCGTGCAGGGGGCCGGGATCGCGGCGGGCGGGCTGTTCAACACGACGGTCACCGGGACCGGGTGGGTGGCGGTGACCACGCACGGCACGCCGGTGCTGCTCGATGCCGCCCGCATGCCCACGTACGCCGACGGCCAGTCCGCCGTGTGCTGGAGCACGGGGCTGCACGTCGGCGTCAACCGGACGATGAAGGTGGGGGCGCTGATCGGGCGGGGCAGCGGGGAGGCCATGCAGCTGGCGTTCAGCGGGCAGGGGTTCGTGCTGGTGCAGGCCAGCGAAGGGGCGCCCGTCGTGACCCAGTCCTAGGTGGACAGGTAATTAGCTAATTGCCATAATACCTTTGTGCTGGACGTCGACCTGGTCAAGGCGCTGGCCAATGACAAGCGGCTGCTGATCCTCGATTGGCTGCGTGATCCCGAGCGCCACTTCCCGCCGCAGCGCGACGGCGACCTCGTACGCGACGGAGTCTGCTCGCTCTTCATCGCCGAGAAGCTCGGCGTGAGTCAGCCCACCTGCGGCGAGCACCTCAAGGTGCTCGCCAAGGCGGGCCTGATCCGCGGCAAGAAGATCAAGCAGTGGGTGTTCTACCAGCGCGACGAGGACCGGATCGCCGCGGCGAAGGAGTTGTTGAGCAGTGGCTGGTGAGCTGTACGAGCGGCTGATCTCCGAGATGGACGCCGCCGGCGCCCGCTACCGGGTGATCGAGCACGCGCCGGAGGGGCGGACCGACGAGGTCAGCGCCCTGCGCGGGCACGACGTCGCGCAGGCCGCCAAGTGCCTCGTCGTGATGGTCAAGATCGGCAAGAAGCAGACCCGGCACGTGCTGGCCGTCGTGCCCGGCAACGCCCGGCTCGACCTGCAGGCGGTCAAGTCGCTGCTGGACGGCACGTACGTGGCCTTCGCCGCCAAGGACAAGGCCGAGGAGCTGGCCGGCAGCATGAGCGGGACCGTGCTCCCGTTCAGCTACGACCCCCGGCTCGAGCTGATCGCCGACCCGGCGCTGCTCGACCAGCCCGAGCTGTACTTCAACGCCGCCAGGCTCGACCGGTCCGTCGCGCTGGCCACCGACGACTACGTGCGGCTGGCCGAGCCCAGAATGGCCCCCATCACAGCGAACTAGGAGCAGGTGGGCGTGGGGGCGGCGTTCGTGCCGCTCCACGAGGCGATGAAGCCGAACGTGGTCGAGGCCCCCGGCGCGAGCGAGCCGTTCCAGGCCACGTTGCGCACGGTCACCGCGGAGCCGTTCGCGCTCAGCGTGCCGTTCCAGAGCTGGCCGATCCGCTGCCCGTTCGCGAACGTCCACTGCACCGTCCACGCGCTCATGGCCGAGGCGCCGGTGTTCTTGACGGTCACCTCACCCTGGAAGCCGTCCTGCCACTGGTTGGCGTTCTTGTACGTCGCCGTGCACCCGCCACCGGGAGTGGGGGTGGGGGTGGGCGTCGAGGTGGGGGTGATCCCCGACAGCGCGTTCACCAGGGGTGGGTACCACTTGTCGGACATCTTCTGGTCACCGGTCGAGTTCGGGTGCACGCCGTCGTAGGTGTCCGTGCTCGTGCTGAACCCCGTCCACTGGTCCACCACCGTGATCGGCGACTGCTGCGTGGTGGTCGCGGCCGCCCAGGCGGGGATGGCGTTGTTGAAGTTCACGGCGCGCTGGCCGCAGTCGGCGCAGGTGGACGGGTTCATGGGGATGATCTTGGCGACGAGGATCTTCATGTTGGGATTGCCGGCCCGCATCTGGTTCACGAGCGTGGTGAACGCGCTGAGGATCGTGGCCGGCGCGATGTTGCTCCACACGTCGTTCGTGCCGAGGTGCATCAGCACGATGTCGGGTTTGGTCGCCGAGAGCCAGCCGGGCAGCTGGCTCTGGTTGGCGATGTTGGTGGCCAGGTAGCCGCCGTGGCCCTCGTTGTCGCCGTCGTACGAGACGCCGCAGCCCTGCGGCGGGAGGGTGCCGACGAAGTCGATGTTGGTGTAGCCGGTGCTCTGGAGCCGGTTCCAGAGCAGGGCCCGCCAGCAGCCCGGAGAGCCGGTGATCGAGTCGCCCAGAGGCATGATCCGGGTGGCGGCGGCACCGCTGGCCTGCGTGGTCGTCGCGAATAACACCGCCGCGGCGAACGCCAGCATCGCCGCCAGCAAGGTGCTGGTCCTGCGCATCGTCTGCTCTCCCGTCGTAGCCTGCGCAGATCGTAAGGACGGCGCCGGTACGACGGGAAGGCGGCGAGCCCCGCGCGAGGCGGCGACCTGCGCGAACGCCGGGATCGGCGTGTAACTTTCAGACCCGGTCCCGGCGGACCACGGCGAGCGGGCAGGGGGCGTGGTGGAGCATGGCCTGGCTGATCGAGCCCATGAGCATCCCGGCGAACTGGCTGCGCCCGTGCGTGCCGACCACCAGCAGGTCCGCCTCGGCCGCCGCCTCCCGCAGCACCTCGACGGGGTGGCCGTGCACGACCTCCGCCACCACCTCCACCCCCGGATGCCGCTCCCGGTGACCCGCCAGGAGCTCGTCCAGCTCGCGCGACAGGTCCAGCTCGCTGTCGCGGTCGGCCGGCTCGAACCCGCTCGGATGCGGCCAGGCCCACGCGTGTACGGCACGCAGCTTCGTACCGCGCAATTCGGCCTCGGCGAACGCGAAGCCCAGCGCCCGCACGCCCCCGGGAGAACCGTCGACCCCCACCACGATCTCACCGCGCGGGGTCGAAGGGCGGGCGCGTACCAGCACGACGTCCGTGACCGCGTGCGCGGCGATACCGTACGCGACGGACCCCACCAGCAGCCCGCGCACGCCGCCGACGCCCCGGCTGCCCGCGACCAGCAGTTCGGCGTTCTCCGAGACCTTGACCAGCGCGGAACGGGGATCGCCCGGCAGCAGGACGGTCTCCACCGTGATCTCCGGCCGCTCCCGCAGCGCGCGGTCCCGCGCGGAGATCAGCACCGATTTCGCGCCCTCGCGCAGCCACCGTCCGACCTCGGCGTAGTGGCCGTCGGTCTCCTCGCACACCCACTTCGGAACGGCGTGCGCCACGGTAAGCGGCACCTGTCTCAGCGCCGCCTCCGTGGCGGCCCAGCCGGCGGCGTCCAACCCGGTTCTCGAGCCGTCAACGCCGACGATGATCATGGAACTGGCTCCTCAGGCGAAGGCGTAGCACTCCACCTCGGCGCGGCGGTACGTCAGCCCCGCGGAGACGGATTCGCGAACGCACTGGCGTTCGGCCTTACTGAGCTTGAGCGTGCCGCATAGGGTCACGCCGGAATACGTGCGACAGTCGAGCGTCTTGTCGTATTTGCCGATGCGGTACATCTCCTTGACCGCCTCACGGCACTTCGCCTTGCCCTGGTCGGCATAGCGGCACTGGGAGATGAGGGTGTCGTACTGCTGCTGACTCACTTCTCGTTGAGCGGTACCGTCTCCGAAGGCGGCGGTCACGCCGGACGTGGCCATGACCACGAGTCCTGCGACAGCGGCGATCTTTTTCATATGTCCCCTGATGGGAGCATACCGCCCAGGGCCCTCGCCAAACCTCGTGCGATCTCCCGCCGGCGGGGTAGGGCTCAGATTGAAGATTCCTTCGACCTCTCTCGGAGGAGGTAGAAATGGGCACATCGGGAGTCGGAAAAACAGTCCAGGACGTGATGCACCGCGGAGCGCAGTGCGTCGGCGAACACGACAGCCTCCGCACGGCCGCGCAGATGATGCGTGATCTGTCGGTCGGCGCGTTGCCGATCTGCGGGGACGACGACCGGCTCAAAGGGATCATCACCGACCGCGACATCGTGATCAAGTGTTGCGCCGAGGGCAAGGACATCGACCAGACCACCGCGAGCGAGCTCGCCCACGGGCTGGTCTGGGTCGACGCCCGCAGCAGCGTCGAGGAGGCGCTGCAGAAGATGACACAGCACCAGATCAAGCGGCTGCCCGTGATCGAGAACCACCGGATCGTGGGCATGGTCACCGAGGCCGATCTGGCGAAGGAGCTGCCGGACAACAAGCTCGCCGAGTTCGTCCACCGCGTGTACGCACCCGCGTAAACGCGACCTATCAGATGCGAGGGGGTCCCAGGGCGGGGCCCTCTCACCATGTGAAAGCAGAGCCGGATGTGCAACCTTTCGTCCCGGGACCGCATTGGTAAGGGGCGAGAGGAGACAGCACATTGGATCGTCACGACGGCTTCCGCGAGTTCGTGCTCGCCCGCCAGCAGGCGCTGATGCGGACCGCGTACCTGCTCGTGGGGGACGCCCACCTTGCCGAGGACCTGCTGCAGAGCGTCTTGACCAAGATTGTGAAGCACTGGCCCAAGCTCGCCAAGGAGGGCAATCCTGAGGCATACACGCGCAAGGCCCTGGTCAACCAGTACCTGGCCTGGCGCCGCCGCCCCCGGCCCGAGGTGCTGAGCGCCGCACCGCCGGAACAGGCCGCCTCCCATGACAACGCCACGCTCGACCGGATCGTCCTGCGCCAGGCGCTGGCCAAGCTGACCCGCAAGCAGCGGGCCGTGATCGTGCTGCGCTACTGGGAGGACCTCACCGAGGCGCAGACGGCCGAAGCGCTCGGCTGCTCGATCGGCAACGTCAAGAGCCAGACCCATCATGCCCTCGCCCGCCTGCGCGCGCTCGCGCCCGAGCTGGCTGACCCGTACCTTCAGGAGGTAGTTCGATGACCAGGCTGCGCGAGGCGCTGAGCGGTCTCGCGGAGGAGGCACCGCTGGTGAGCCTGGCCGACGCGGCCATCGCCGGCCACCGGCGCAGGCGGCGCACCACGATGGCGGCGACCACGGTCGCGACCGTCGCGGCGCTGGTGGCGTCGGCGGCGGTGGTGACGGTGGTCTGGCCCCGTGACGCCTATCCGGCCGCCCCGCAAAGTGCCGACACGGTGGCCGACCTGCCCGACGGGAAGGTGGGGGCGATCGCGTACGGGTACAAGACGCCCTGCGACGTGTCCGACGATCTTCAGGTCACCAACTGCCGCGTCCAGGAGTGGCGGGTGGTCACCCGCGCCGGCACGACGTACCGGGTGCCGCAGGCGCTGGTGGCCACCCGCAAGGGCGGTTTCAGCCCCATCGCGATCAGCCGGGACGGGCGCATGCTCGCCTACTACAGCCGCGAGGCCCAGGCCCACGTGGTCCGCGACCTGACGACCGGCGCCGTGTCGACCTCCCCCTTCAAGGTGAAGGAGGAGCAGATCCAGATCGGCACCCAGCTCGTCGTCTCCGACGACGGCCGGTACGTGGGTTTCGATCCGCGCGTGGGGAGCAAGAAGGACACCGGACTGCTGATCGACGTACGCACCGGCAAGACGGTGCGGGTCCCCGACAAGTTCGAGATCATCAGCATCAAGGGCGGCGTCGCCGAGCTGCTCCGCTACGTCAAGACCGACATGTGGCTGATGCCCGTCACCGGCGGCGGCAAGCCGGTGCGCTTCAACGGCACGTTCATCCTCTTCAGCGAGGTCGCTCCGGACGGCCGCACGGTGGTCGCCCGCGACTTCAAGGACAAGGAGCCGGCTCTCACCGTCCTCGATGCCAAGACCGGGCGGATCGTGCGGAAGGTGCCGATCCGCGGCCTGCCGAAGGGCGGCGGCTTCCACGGCGCCACCATCTGGCAGAGCCCGTCCGAGGTCGTGATCCTCGGCGACGGCAAGATTTCCGGCACGTATGCGGTCAACATCGAAACCGGGAAGGCTCGACGCCTGGCCGACTTCGCCGGCGGGCCCCGGCACAGCCTGGTCCTGCCCGGAAAGGCCGCCGGGAAGTAGCCGCGAGGGCGAGACAGCTCTCGCCCTCGCCTGAGGCGGAGATCAGCGGATCCTGGCGAGGTCGATGATCACGTACTGGTCCTTGAGCGCATAGGACACCAGGCCGCCGTCGAGGATCCCCGGCTCCACCCCGGTCATCCGGCCCTCGACTCTCGGCCGCAGGCCCAGGTCGCCCTGTTTGCCGGTGGCCAGGTCGAGCAGCGTCTGACCGCTTGCGGGACCGGGCGGATCGGCGGCGAGGAACCGGTCGTCGCCCAGCCCGAGCACCGGGGAGCCGGGCAGATCCCGTTCCCGCGAGCCGTCGCGCAGCCGGTAGAAGCGCGTGTCGTCGGGCCTCATGCCGACGCACGTCGTCACGCCGCACCTGACGTACCTCTCCCCCGGCCGGACGACCGCCCTGCTCGCCTGCCCGGTCTCGGCGTTGAGCAGGTCCCGGAAGCTGGGCTCGCGGTCCTGCGTGGACTCGCTCGGGGTCGCCACCCACGGCCAGCTCAGGATGTGGTGCCGCTCCGCGCCGGCGACGGAGGTCACGCGCCCGCCCCTCAAAGGGAACGTGAAGACTCCGCCATCGACGAGTGAGAACGCCACCCGGTCGCCGACCACGGCGAGCTTCTCACCGCGCCCCTTGACCGGGCCGCCGGTGTCGATGGCGGCGGGCTTCCCGCCGGACACCGGCACCGACCAGAACCGCGTGTCGTCGTCCTTGTCGATCGTCTGCCAGACGATCCGGCCCGCGCCGACCGTGAAGGCGTACCCGGAGGGGACGTCCGCGATCTTTCGGGTCCGGCCGGTTCCGAGGTCGTAGGCGTGGATGGCGTCGGTCCGCTCGCCGCTCTTCGACGTCCACAGGAGCACCGTGCGGTCGTCGATGAAGATCGCCGGAAGGAAGTCCGGGAGGCCCGGGAGCTGCCGGGGTATCTTCCAGACCGCTCCGGGCCAGACTGTCTCGACGGGTTCGGGCGGCTTGGTCTGCGCCACCTGCGCCCCGTCGATGCCGCGTACCGTCACGCCGGCGATCACCATGGCGACCGCCGCCACCAGCGCCTGCGTACGCGTCCTGCGGCGGCGGGAGCGGGCCGCGATCCGGCCGGGGAAGCCGGTCGGGGCCTGCGGCGCCCCCTCGGCGGCACGGCCGAGCACCCGGCTCAGGTCGTCTTCCAGATCCGTGCTCATGGGGCGCTCCTCCTCGCGGGCGTACGGTGGGCGATCGCGGAACGGAGCTTGGCCAGGCCGAGCGACGCGTGGCTGCGTACGGTCCCCTGGGAGATGCCGAGCACGCCGGCGATCTCCGAGTCGTGGAGCTGCTCGTAGAAGCGCAGGACGAGGACGGCGCGCTGCTTGCGTGGCAGCCCTTCGAGCGCCTGCCAGAGCTCCTGGTCGGCGTCGGAGGGCAGCACGTCCTCGATCGGCGTCTCCGGGAGGGCCCAGGCGAGCTGCTCGCGGCGGCGGCGCCGCCAGGCGCTGATGTGCAGCCTGGCCATGATCGCCTTGGTGTAGCGCTCCGGGTCCTCCTTCCTGCGCACGCGCGCCCACGCCCGGTGCAACCTGACCAGCGCCTCCTGCGTCAGGTCCGCCGCGTCGTGCGGATTGCCGCTCAGGGCGTAGCCGTAGCGCAGCAGCGCGTTGGCGCGTTCGGCGACGAACTCCGCGAACCGGGGGTCGTCTTCCACTTACCATCGCCTTTCCGTGATCGGTCTCCCCTCAGACGGACTTGGCGGTGGATTTGTTGAATGGAGGGGGAATCACCGTCAGATGCGGTCGGCGGCGATGAGCAGGTACTGGAAGCTGCCGTCCTTGTACGCGTCGAGGAACGCCTGCTCGATCCCCGTCGCGAGGTGGGTCTTGGCGCGCAGCTCCCAATAGGGGATGGTCGCGGCGGTGAGGTCGATGACGTCGATGGGGACGAGGCGGTTGGCCGCCATCTCCTTGAAGTAGGTGCTGCGGGGGTGGATGTCGCAGATGTAGTGGGCGTTGATCTGGCTCACGGCACGCGAGGGCAGGCCGTAGGCGTCGTTGTAGCAACCGGTGATGCACACGTACCGGCCGCCGCGGCTCAGGAGGCGGGCGTGCGCGGCGAACAGCAGCGACAGCTCGACGTACATCGTGCTCTCGTTGTTCCAGATCGCCTGGAACGTTCCAGGTTCGAAGCCGGTGTCGAGCATGTTGCGGAAATGGAAGCGCACCTTGTCGGACACACCGCGCTTCTCCGCCTGTTCGTTGGCGAAGGCCACCTGGGACTCGGAGATGGACACGCCGTCGACCTGGCAGCCGTACCTGCGGTTGACCAGGAGGCTGGAGCCGCCGCGGCCGCAGCCGGCGTCCATGGCCCGGTGCTCGGGCCGCAGGGCGCCGAGCTGGCCGATGAGGAGGTCGGCCTGCGCGTGCTCGAGCCGGTGCAGCTCCTCGATGATGCGTTTCTCGCGGGTGTCCTCCGGGCCTTCAAGGACCGACCAGTCCACCTCGCCGATGCCATAGTGGTGGTGGTAGATCCCGTCGACCTCACCCAGGCGGAGGTTGACCGGGTTCTTCTCGGTGTTCCAGTAGTCGGCGACGGAGTGCTGGTAGTAGGTGCTGAGTACGGGACTGGCCGTCATCGGCAATGCTCCTCTCTCTAGGACTTGTAGCGGCTGGTGGTGTCGTGCCATTCGACGCAGCCGGCCATCCAGCCCTGCGCCCCGCGCAGGAACCGCTTCAGCTCGACGGACGGTACGGCGTCGAGCGCCAACCGGCTGGCCTCGAAACCTCTGACGAAGTCGTTGTGCATGGACACGGCGCGTTCGGTCGCCTCACGGATGGGGCAGCCCTCCTCGGCGGCGATCAGCAGGATCACGTTGGAGTCGGGGAGCTCGTCGGCCGCCTCCCTGGCGACGGAGTGCAGGTCGTTGACGAGGACGCTGGCGGTGCCCGCCTGCATGAGCGCAGTGTGGAACCTCCTGTCGAAGAAGAGATTGGCGGGGAGTTCGTACGCGCCCACGATGTCGATGAGCGTCATGGACGTGTAGAAGCTGTCGTGCTGCCGGGCCGCGAGGTAGCGCCACACGGGCGGCGGCGTCTCCAGGTAGCGCCAGGCGGCGTAGGCGGCCCAGCTCACGTACATCTGGGAAGTGATGTTGCAGATCCGCATGACCTGCGACGGGGTGGCGTGGCGGGTGATGTGGCTGACGGACGCCCGCAGGGAGACCAGGACGGGGTCGGCCTCGATCGCCTCCTCGAGCTGGCGCGTGTAGTCGCCCGCGGGCGGAGGCGGGTCCATGGCCGAGGTCACGAGGGCGAGCCGCGGCGGCAGCTCCGTCGGCGTGGCGCCCAGCTCGGTCTCGTCGGCGTAGTAGTCGTCGGCCGCCCACCAGGCGGCGTTGGTCTGCGCCGCGATCAGCAGCAGGTCGGGGTCGTCGGCGTCGGGGTGGGCGAGCATGGCCAGCCGCCCGTAGCCGGTCGCGCCGAACTCCTCCATGCGCCCCTCGTGCAGGCCGATCCGCTCCGCCCACGCCACCAGCCGCCGGTCCACCTCGTCGCCCAGCTCCTGGTCGTTCCTGACGAGCTCGGGGCAGTAGAGCGGCGGATAGGTCCCGTCGCCCCACTGCCGTTCCCGGTAGGGCAGCGGGGCGAGACTGTGGCGGTAGGCGGCGCTGCGCGCCGCCTGCGCGGGATCCATCGGAGCGGGCCTGGGCGGCTCGTGCCCGTCCCTTTCGTCGGGCCGTGGCACGGGATCGCGGTCGAAGAGCGGCAGGCGCAGCGCGGAGGTGCCCAGACCGGTGGGACCTGCTGCGATCTCGGGCATGACACGCCCCTTCCTGGAGTCGAGCCGGAGTCGAGCGGTCAGGAACGCGATGCGGAGACGTCGACGTTCTCGAGGATGCCGATGGCGTCGGGCACCAGGATCGCCGCCGAGTAGTAGGCGCTGACCAGGTACGACATCACGGCCTGGGAGTTGATGCCCATGAAGCGGGCGTTGAGCCCCGGCTCGTGCTCCTCCGGGAGGCCGGTCTGGTAGAGGCCGACGACCCCCTGGTCCTCCTCCCCCGTGCGCATGGCCAGGATGGAGGTGGTCTGGTGCTCGGAGATCGGGATCTTGCCGCAGGGGAAGATCGGGATGCCGCGCCAGGCCGGGATCTCGTGGCCGTCCACGTCGGCGCTGCCCGGCACCAGCCCGCGCTTGTTGCACTCCCTGAAGAACGCGGCGATCGCCTTGGGGTGGGCGAGCAGCATCTTGGTCTTGCGCCGCATGCTGATCAGGTCGTCCATGTCGTCGGGGGTCGGCGGGCCGGACCAGGTGCTGATCCGCTGGTCGTAGTCGGTGTTGTGCAGCAGGCCGAACTCGCGGTTGTTGACCAGCTCCCACTCCTCGCGCTCGCGGATCTCGTGGACCGTCAGGCGCAGCTGCTGTTCGAGCTGGCTCATGGGGTCGTTGAAGAGGTCGGCCACGCGGGTGTGGACCCGCAGGATGGTCTGCGTGACGCTGAGCTCGTACTCGCGGGGCCGGATGTCGTAGTCGACGAACGTGCCGTCGATGACCGGCTCACCCACGTGCCCCGACGCGAGCGCGACGGCCGCCTCGCCGCGGCGGTTGACCGGCTTGCGCGTCCCCTCCAGGTAGCGGACGACGTGCTCGCGCAGGGAGGGGGTGTCGCCGAGCAGCTGCTGGATCTCGTGGCGCGGCGCCACCAGGATCGTGCCGGAGGTGGCGGCCCTGACCGTGAACGGCCATCGGGGGCTCTCCTGCACGAGCGCGTCGTCGCCCAGGTGCGCGCCGTCGGTGATGACGCCGAGGAGCTGCGCGTCGCCGTACGCGCCGGCGGCCAGCCGTTCGAGCCGGCCGTGGGCGATCACGTACGTGTCGGTGACCGGCGTGCCCGCCGCGGCGATCACCTCCCCCGCCTGGAACTCCCGCGGCGCGAACGTCGAGGCGATCGCCGCCAGCGCGTCGAGGTCGTCGAAACCGCGCAGCAGGGGGATCTCCTGGAGCGTCTGCGGGACGATGAGCACGTCGTCCGCCCCGTTGAGCACCACGCTCACCCGGCCGCGCCCGATGTGGTGCGTCAGCCGGCGGTTGACCCGGTAGGTGCCGCCGCGCACGTCGACCCATGGCAGCCTGCGCAGGAGCCAGCGGGAGGTGATGGCCTGCATCTGCGGGCGCGTCTTGGTGGTGGTGGCCAGGTTGCGCGCGGCCCGGGTGTCCAAGCTCAACCGAGGCTCCGTCGACATGTTCCCTCGCAATCGCTCGCCTGTGACAGCAGATGTCCGTGAGGCATTCACCACTGAACGTAGTCAGGCTGACACAATCCGTAGAGTGTCTTGATGGTCACGTACTGCTAACCCCGCTGCGGTAGCGATCTAACGGCGGCGGGCGCGGGCCAAAAGCCACAGCAGGAGGGGCGCTCCCAGCACGCCGGTGACCACGCCGACCGGCAGTTCGACGTCCGGGATCAGCAGCCGCGCGACGACGTCGGCGGCCAGCACGATGAACGAGCCGGCGAGCCCGGCGGCCAGCGGCGGCGGCCAGGCGGTGCGGGCCGGCCGCTGCGCGATCTGCGGCGCGATCTGCTGCGCGGCCAGCGCCACGAACGCGACGGGACCGGCCGCCGCGGTGCCGAACGCGACCAGCGCCACCCCGGTCAGCAGCAGCGTCAGCCGCGCCGCCTGCACCGGGGCCCCGAGCACGACGGCCACCTCGTCACCGTGCTGCAGCGCGCGCGTCCAGCGGCCGAGGAGGAGCGCGGCGGGCACGAGGACGGCCAGGGCCGGCGCGAGCGGCGCCACGTGGCCCCGGTCACGCCCGTTCAGGTTGCCGAACAGCCAGCCCCAGCGCCTGCTGCGCCTGGAAGTTCCCGGTGGTGACCATGAGGTACTCGGTGGCGCTCGTGCACATCCACGACACGCCCACCCCGACGAGCACGATCCGGTAGCCGCTCGCGCCGCGCCGCCAGGCCAGCAGGTACGTCAGCAGCGCCACGACCACCGCGCCCGCGAAGCCCAGCACCTGGAGCCCGCCGGCACCCATGACGATCCCCGCGACCACGGCCAGGCCCGCCCGGCGGCCCAGCCCTCTGGCCACGGGTCATGGGAACGCTCCTCACTCGTTGTGCTCGGCGCGGCCCTGGCGCCAGTAGCCCATGAAGGCCACCGCGCGCCGGTCCATGCCGCGCTCGGCGACCAGGTACCGCCGCAGGGACCTGATCACCGCCGCCTCGCCGGCCAGCCAGGCGTACAGCGGCTCCGTGCTCTCCTCCTCCGGCACTTCCCACAGCTCCTCCACGTCGACGTCCACGTCGTCGAACGTGTCGGGCACGGGCAGCGGCGGCAGCAGCCGGCCGGCGGCCGACCGCAGGGCCGGCTCCAGCAGGGCGCCGCGCTCGGCGTCGCCCCTGGCCAGCCACTGGATCTTCACCTGGCTGGCCGTCCGGACCTCCAGGAAGTCCTGCTCGCAGGGCACCTCCATGAGCGCGGTGCCCGTGAAGCCGTCCGGGAGCCGTTCGAGGATGGAGCAGATCGCGGGGACCGCCGTCTCGTCGCCGGCGATCAGCACCGTGCCGGTGCCGGCCGGCGGCTGGAACACCACGTTCCCGTGCGCTTCGGGGTGCCGCGCGTCGCCGCCGAACAGCACCGCGACGTCATCGGGCCGCACCTCCTGCGCCCACCGCGCCACCGGCCCGTCGCCGCCGGGGTGCATGACCACGTCGACGTCCACCTCGCGCTCGGCCTGCCTGACCAGCCTGGCCGTGTACGTGCGGATGGGGTTGCGCCTGTCGTCGTCCAGCTCGCGCCACCGCGGGAACCAGTCGGAGCCGGTGGGCAGGTGGGCGAGGCCGTGACCGGGGAGGGGGAGGATGAGCTTGATCCGCTGGTCGTAGCCGTTGTCGGCGAATATGCCCAGGTCCTCCCCGGCGAAGGTGACCCGGAGGAACGATGGGCTCAACCGTTCCAACCTGGCCACACGCACGTCGAACATGCGATAGGGCTCCACCAGCGCCAGCCTCCCGCCGCAACAATTAGGTGAGGCTAACCTAACCCATCACGATCGCGAACGCCACGCCGGGCCCGCGTCCCGGTCAGCGGCGCAGGAACTCCCGCAGGTGGGCGAGCAGGGCCTCTGGGCGCTCCTCGGCGATGAAGTGCCCGCACTCGGGGATCTCGGCGGCGGTGACGTCGGCGGCGTACTCCCGCCAGATCTCCTCCGACGGCAACCGCGCAGGCAGCCCCACCGACCCCCACAGGGCCAGCACGGGCATGGTCAGTCGGCGCCCCGCGGCGGCGTCCTCGTCGTCGAGCGCGAGGTCGCGCTCGTGCGCCCGGTAGTCGTCGAACCCGGCGCGCAGGGCCCCCGGACGGCCGAACGCCTGGACGTAGACGTCGACCGCCTCGGCGGGCAGGCCGTGCCGGTTGTACGTCCAGCGCTCGAAGAAGTACTCCAGATAGCCCCGGACGTCGTGCCCCACCAGGCGTTCGGGCAGGTCGGGCTGCAGGTGGAAGAGCCAGTGCCAGTAGCCCGCGGCCACGGTCGCGTCCAGGCGGCGGAACATCTCGCGCGTGGGGACGATGTCCAGCACCGCGACCTTGCCGACCTGGTCGGGGCGGTCGAGCCCCCAGCGGTGGGCCACCCGCGCGCCGCGATCGTGCCCGACGACCGCGGCCCGCCCGAACCCGAGCGCGTCCACCAGCTCCGCCATGTCCGCGGCCATCCGCCGCTTGTCGTAGCCGCCGGCCGGCTTGTCGCTCAGCCCGTACCCCCGCAGGTCGGGGGCCACCACCGTGAACTCGGCCGCCAGCGGCTCGACGATGTGCCGCCAGCAGTGACCGGTCTGCGGCCAGCCGTGCAGCAGCACCACCAGGGGCCCGTCGCCGGCCCGCGTGTAGTGCAACCGGATTCCGTCGACCTTTGCCACGCCCGTCGCATTCATTGGCTCAGTAGATCATGGGACGATCCCGTGACCCCATAAAGCGCCAAAAATAGGGGCATTGACGAAAAATCCTTACATGGTACTCATAGATCGAGTCGGAAAGTTTCAGGACCCCCCACCGAGACCGTCCAGAGCTCACCCGAGGAGGACGCGCATGGCGCGCACCCAGCCCCCCGAGACCCCCATCGACTTATACGCCGCCGTCCGAGGAGAGGTCTCCTGGTTCTGCTGCGGCACCGCCTGGGGACCGTGCAGCACCACAGGCAAGGGCGCCTGTGGCACCTGCAACTCCGGCAGCCTCCAGCACGCCTGGCCCAACACCTCCGACGCCTGCTGGGCCATCACCCACCCTGACACCTGCGGCTTCAACCTCTCCCGCCGGACCTGCGGTTTCCAGCACCGCACCACCAACCTGTGCAGCGGCGTCAGCGTCGTCACCTCCATCGCCGACTGCGGCCCGCAGACCGACCTGTTCTGCGGCGAGCGCAGCTGCTGCGGCTCGACCTGCGCCACCGACCGGATCATCGACCTCACGCCGGCGGCGTACAGCAAGATCGCCAGCCTCTCCACCGGCCTGCGTCCCTGCTCGATCGACGCGGCGTGAGGGGACGACGATGACCAGCAGAAGAGACATGCTCAGGTCCGCCCTGCTCGGCGGCGGCGCCACGGTCGTGGCCGCGAGCGCGATGGGCTCGCTCGGCCCCGAGGCGGCCTTCGCCAACACCGCGCTCGACGTCGACCCGGGCGCCCCCGACCCCAACTTCGCCGAGGGCCGGATCCGTTCGATCAAGGACAACACGCTGCTCGTCCTCGGCTCGAACATGGTCATCCACAACATCAAGGTCGTGGACGGCACGAGCCTGTGGAAGCTCGGCCCCGTGGCGTTCGACGCGGCCAAGCCCGGCGACGGCCTGTACGCCCGCGGCGTGCGGATGCCGGACGGCACCCTCGCCGCCGAGTCGGTCTGGCTCAACATCGTCAACATCAAGGGCCACATCAAGAACATCACCGACAAGACCATCCACCTCGACCACAACGGCAAAGAGGTGCTGTGCCACGTCGTGGCCGGCAAGTCGGTCGCGATCCACTCCGAGTCGCCGGCCACCTCGGACCTGTCGATGCTGAGGGTCGCCCAGCACGTGCAGATCCTCGGCGCCTGGCGGCCCGACACGAACGAGGTCGACATCGCCACCGTCTTCTCCCCGCACTAGGAAGGAGCATTGAGCATGCACGGGATCGCCGCGACGCAGCCGTACGTGATCGCCCTGTTCCTCGCCTGGGCAGGCCTGACGAAGCTGTTCAGCCGGCGGATGCGGGTGCAGGCGGGGCAGACCGCCCTGGCCCGGCTGGTCGGCGCGGCGCGCGCGGTCCCGGCGCTCCGGATCGTCGGGGTGACCGAGCTCGCGGTGGCCGCCGTCCTGCTGCTGCCGCCCGTCTCGCCCTGGGAGGGTGCGGTGGCCGCGCTGCTCTCCGCCGGGTTCCTGGCGTATCTCACCTATTCGTACGTGGCCGCGCCCACCGCGTCGTGCGGCTGCCTCGGCGCCCACTCCAAGCCGGTGGACGTGCGGGCCTTCGCCCGCGCCGGGCTCCTGCTGGCCGCGAGCCTGCTGGCCGTCCCGGCGGACCCGGGCCCGCCCCTGGTGGCGCTCGGCCTGGCGGAGGCCGTGGCCCTGATGGCCCTTTCGGCGGAGCTGGACCGCTACTGGCTCACCCCCTTGCGGCAGCTGCGCGTACGGCTGCGCGGCCCGCTCGCCGTGCAACCGTCGGAGCACATCCCGCTGGGCGCCTCGCTGCACCTGCTCTACCGCAGCCCCGCGTACTGCTCGGCGTCCGCGCAGATCACCTCCGACGTCCAGGACACCTGGGACGAGGACGGCCTGCGGTTCGTCGTCTTCGGGGCCCGCGAGCGCACGGCGGTCTTCGCCGTCCCCCTCGCCGGGAACGACCCCTCGCGCGTCCTGGTCACCCTCGTGGGCGCGTGACCCGGCACCACCATCCATCACCCGAAAGGTCGACGCCATGCGATTACGAGCTTGGCTCGCGTCAGGGGCGGTGCTCGCCGCCGGCCTGCTGACGGCTCAACCCGCGATCGCGGCCCAGGCCGCGGTCCCCTTCCACGCCGACTCCGGCGACCAGTGCCTGCGCGGGGTCACGGAGGGGACCCTGGACTGGGCCGAAGAGCCCGTCGTCAAGGTGGACGGCTTCCTGGCCGACGACGCGTCGATCTCGTCGTGCGCCCCGGACAAGATGTATTCGCAGGCCACCTTCTTCGCCTACAAGGGCACCACCCTCGTCGACTCCGAGGTGGTCAAGGCGGACGACAGCCAGTTCACGATCGCCCTCGCGCTGTCCGACCCGGCGGGGGTCGCGGCCATCAATCGCGTGGTCGTGCAGGTGTGCCGGTTCAGCAGCACCCCGGTCGGGATCAGCTACTGCGGCAGGGCCGCCGAGTACAAGGTGCCCTGAGCCATGAGACACCCGTGCCCGTCCGCGCGGGGACGGGCACGGGTGATCGTCAAATCAGGTTCACGGAGCCGCGGGGCGTGTCCAGCACCGCCCGCAACGCCGCTTCCGGCCCCTTCGAGACCTCCAGCTCCGCGTCGATCGCGGCCAGCTCGCGGCGCAGCGCGTCGGGGTCGGGGTGGGTGGCGGTGAAGGAGGCCAGCCCCAGCTGCGGCAGCCCCGAGGCGGCCGGGTGCGCCGTCCGGCCCCAGTCGATGAGGAACGGCACCGGGTTGATCGCCGCCGGGTCGGCCCACCTGGTCAGGCGCCACTCCAGCAGCGTGCCCGCAGGCGTGCGGCGCGAGAGCGGCTGGACCTCGCCGGGGTCGACGCCGAGCGCGCGGGCCCGCCGTACCGTCTCGTCGATGTCGGCGGGCCGCACCGCCCACCCGGCGAGCCGGGGCGCGGTGAGGGTCTCCAGGCCGAACGCGCGTGGCCGCGCGCCCGGCGCCGCCGGATCCGGGCCGATGATCTCCAGGTACGCGGTGGGGCCCAGGCCGACCAGGTAGTTGGCGGTTCCGCCCGGGTGGCTGCCGCCCGGCGCCGGAGTCACGCCGGCGGCCTCGGCGAACGCGATGACACCCGCGGCCAGGTCGGGCACCGCGTAGACGAGGTGGTCGAGCTCCGCCGTCATGACGCCGGCTCCTCGACGGGCTCGCCGAGCGAGAGCATGAGGCGGTTGGCCCAGTTGAAGAACGCGGCCGCGTGGATGACGTCGCTGATCGCCAGGTCGTCGAGCCCGGCCGCGCGCAGCGCCTCCACGTGGTTCGCGCCGAACTCGGCCGGGGTGGCGGCCAGGGCCACCGAGGCGTCGATGATCGCCTGCCACTCCCCGTCCTGGGGCGCGTTGACCCCTTCGTCGAGCAGCCGTTGCACGTCGTCGGCCCGCTTGGAGTAGTGGGCGGCGAAACGGGCGTGCACCGAGGCGCAGAACACGCACCCGTTGCGGCGCGAGGTCGCCGTCGCGGCCAGCTCGCGCCCGGCCCGCGGCAGCCCGCCGTCGGCGTTGTAGAAGATGTCGTTGTCGGTCCTCGTCCTGGCCTGCAGGATCGCCGGGTCCCTGGCCAGGAGCAGGAAGTACGGCGACTTCGCGCGGGCCTTGTCGACCAGCGCCTCGTAGTGCTCGTCGGTCAGCTCGTCCGTCTCCAGGGGCGTCAGCCACGGCTCCCACCCGAGCTGATCCCGCGTGAACGCCAATGGGGTCATGAGGTCACTCCGTTCTGCAGGTGACGCAGCCCGGCCACCACGCGGATCTGGAAGGTGAGGAAGGCGACGAGCTGCGACAGCGTCACGACGCCCGTGGCGCTCCAGCCCGCCCTGGCCAGCGCGTCCAGGGACTCCCGGCCGGCCTCCCTGGGGCGGAACACGAGCAGGTGAGCGTGCTCGAACGCGGCGGCGAGCCGTACGCCGAGGTCGCCGGGGCGCCGCACCCGGTAGCGCAGCCCCTCGTCGCTCTCCACCGACAGCGGGCCCTCGCCCGGGTAGACCCCGTACGGCCCGGTCGTGGCCCCGGCCGAGACCTCCGACTCGACCGCCGCGAGCAGCCCGGGCGCGAGCTCGGCCAGCCGGTCGGCGTAGAAGCGCGCGATGCCGGGGTCGTCGTGCAGCCCGGCCACGAAGGCGGCGACCGCGTCCCGCTCGACGAGCGTGATCTCCTCCTCCGTCTCGGGGCTGAACAGCGCGTCGTAGCTGCGCTGGGCGTGCTCGCGGGCGGCGGGCCGGCGGGCGCGCAGCCGGTCGAGCGACGAGCCGGGCTGGATGCCCGCCAGGTGGTCGATGACGTCGGCGATCATGTGGTGCTCAATTCTGTGGAGGGAACCCAGCCGAGCGCGGGCGCGACCTCGGTCGCCAGCAGCTCGATCGAGCGGAGGACGAGCGGATGCGGCGGGTCCACCGAGTGCGCCTGGAGGACCAGGTCGGTGACCCGTTCGAGGGTCGGGTCGGCCTTGAGGCTCTCGATGACGTCCTGCGGCGTGCCCACGTGCACGTCGAACGCGGCGATGCGCCGGTCGAGGTCGCTGTCCGGCAGCTCGAACGGCAGCCGCCCCCGCCCGAGCCCGAGTTCGGCGTAGCGCAGCGCCTCGGCCCGGCTGTCGGCCACGAACGCGGTCCGGGAGGCCATGATCCGCGGGGCCGTGCCGGCAGGCAGGTGTTCGAGGTAGGCGTCCACGATGGGCCGCTGGATCTGGGCCAGCGTGGCCTGCGGGTCGTCGGCCGGGCGGGGCTGCGTGCGCGAGAGCATGAGCCCGTGGCCCGCCTGCCCGGCGCGTACGCCGCCGCCGACCGAGAACGTCGCCTGCCAGACCGCCTCCAGCAGCCTCGGCGCGGGCGGGTAGAGCCGGTTGCCGCCGCCGAGGTCGCCCCCGGACCAGGCGTTGAGCAGCACCGCCAGATGCTCGGCGTAGACGGCCGAGCGCTCCGCGCTGTCGTGCCCGAACGGCGCGAACGACGCGGGCGTCCCGCCGCTGCCCACGCCGACCTCCAGCCGCCCGCCGGTGAGCAGGTCGAGCACGGCGGTGTCCTCGGCCACCCGCACCGGCTGCTCCAGCGGGAGCGTGATGATCCCGGTGCCGAGCCTGATGCGGCTGGTCCGGGCGGCCACGTGGGCGAGGAAGACCAGCGGCGCGGGCAGGCCGCCCTCCGCGCCGTCGAAGTGGTGCTGCGCGACCCAGGCCGTGTCGAACCCGTACGCCTCGGCGTGCGCGATCTGCTCGGTGGCCAGCCGGTAGCGCTCGCCCGCGGGAACGTCGTCCAGCAGCCGGGTGAAGAAGCCGAGCCTCATATCGCGGGCTCCGGGATGGCGGCCAGGAGCTCGCGGGTGTATTCGTGCCGGGGGTCGGTGAAGACCCGCCGGGTCGTTCCTGATTCCACGATTCTTCCCTTGTTCATGACGGAGACGGTGTGCGAGATCTGCCGCACCACGGCCAGGTCGTGCGAGATGAAGAGATAGGTCAGCCCCAGGTCGCGCTGGAGCTGTTCGAGCAGGTCGAGGATCTGCGCCTGCACGGTGACGTCGAGGGCGGAGACGGCCTCGTCGAGCACGACGACCTCGGGCCCGGCCGCCAGCGCGCGGGCGACGGCCACCCGCTGCCGCTGCCCGCCGGACAGCTCGCGCGGCCTGC
>NZ_JBSFTC010000005.1:0-146130 GCF_053590415.1 Nonomuraea sp. NPDC003201 | reverse complement strand
GGCCGCGTCCGTTGTGTTACTTGGCTTGGGTCTTGACGGCTTCAGCTGCCCGGCGCCCATCGCCGACTCGGCGGCGGCGGCCAGCCGTCGGGCCCGCCGGCCTTGATCGACGGTCAGCTGCGCCGCCCGCTCGTACGCCGTCGCCGCCGATGCGTGGCTGCCCCGCTGCCGGGCCCGCTCTCCGGCCGCCGCCAGCACGTCCGAGATCTCCTCGTCGGGACCGACGGCGGCGGCGGACAGGTGCCAGGCCCTGCGGTCGGCGTGCTCGTCGCCGTCGAGGGCGTCCGCCAGCGCGCGATGGGCGGCCACCCGCCGGGCGAGCGGCGCCTCGTGGTACGCGGCGGCCTTGACCAGGGGATGGCGGAAGCGCAGCCGGCCGTCGGAGATCTGCACCAGGTGGTGGCGCTCGCCCGGCTCCAGGTCGGGCAGCCCGGCCCCGAAGCCCTCCGCGGCCCGCAGGACCAGCTCAAGGCTGCCCGAGCCCTCGGCCGCGGCGACCAGGAGCAGCAGTTGCGTGGCTTCGGGGAGCCGCCGGATGGCGGCCCGCAACGACTGTTCGAGCCGTCCGGGCAGGGGGAGCCTGGGCGCCTGCAGGGGCAGCGGAGCCAGCCGGCCCGCCCGCTGCTCGGGGACGAGGGCCGCGGCGAACTCCAGGAGCGCGAGCGGGTTGCCCTCGGCCTCCTCGATCACCCGGTCCCGCGCCTCGGGCACCAGATCGGCGGCCGACCTGGCGAGCAGCCGCTCGCAGTCCGCCCGGCCGAGCCCGGCGAGCCGCAGCTCCGGGACACCCTGCACGGGCGGCTGCGCACCGTCGTCACGGGCGGCCAGGATCATGGTGATCCGCTCGGCCCCCAGCCTGCGCGCCGCGAACACCAGCGCGTCCGCCGACGCGCGGTCCAGCCACTGCACGTCGTCGATCAGGCACAGCAGGGGACGTTCCTCGGCGAGCTCGGCGAGCAGGGTCAGCACAGCGAGCCCGACGAGGAAGCGGTCCTGGGCCCCGCCCTGGCTCTCGCCGAACGCGCCGAGCAGGGCGGCCCGCTGCGCCTCGGGGAGCCCCGCGACGAGGTGCCGGGCCGGCCGCAGCAGCAGGTGCAGGGCCGCGAAGGGCAGCTCGGCCTCGGCCTCCACGCCGGTGATCCGCAGCACCAGCACGTCGTCGCCCGCCGCCCGCGCAGCCTCCGCCAGCAGCGCCGACTTGCCGATCCCGGCCTCTCCGTACACGACGACGGCATTGCCCCGGCCGGTCCCGGACTCGGCGATCAGCCCGCTGATGAGGGCGATCTCGGCGTTTCGCCCGATCATGATGGCCCGACCTTACCTAAGCGGCCTCCGCCGCCCGCGAGCAACCCGGTCATCGTGACTTATTCACCCGCGAACCCCGGCCCGTACGGTCGTGAGCGGAAACCCGACATTGGAGGAAGCCGTGGAGCACGCCGTCACCCTGCAGCCGGTGGGCACCGTCGTGGGCGGGCGCACCGAGGCGTTCGACGACGACTGGAACACCGAGGAAGCGGTGATCCGCCTCGACGGGACGCTCTTCCAGCCTGACTCCCTCGCGGGGCTGGACGCGTTCTCGCACCTGGAGGTGGTGTTCCTCTTCCACCTGGTGGACCCGGAGTCCGTGCACACCGCGGCCCGCCGGCCGAGGGGCAATCCGGACTGGCCGCCGGTGGGCATCTTCGCGCAGCGGGCCAGGAACCGGCCGAACAGGCTGGGGGTCTCCCGCTGCCGCCTGCTCGCGGTGGACGGCCTCGACGTGCGCGTACGCGGTCTGGACGCCATCGACGGCAGCCCGGTCCTCGATCTCAAGCCCTACATGGCGGAGTTCGGGCCGCAGGGCGAGACCGTACAGCCGGCCTGGGCGACCGAACTGATGCGCAACTACTACTGAGACAAGGGGATTTCGCGGTATGAACGCACAACTTCCGGCCGGCACGGACGTCCTGATCGTCGGCGCGGGCCCGGCCAGCCTGGCCCTGGCCACCTCGCTGGCCCGGCAGGGCGTGGACGCCGTCCTGGTGGACAAGGCGGCGAGCGGCGCCAACACCTCGCGGGCCGCGGTCGTGCACGCCCGCACCCTGGAGGTGCTGCGGGCGATCGACGTCAGCGACGAGCTGGTGTCGAGGGGGGTCACCGTGCCCCGCTTCACCGTACGCGACCGCGACCGGGTCCTGCTGACCGTGGCCTTCGACAAGCTGCCGACCGACTTCCCGTACACGCTGCTGGTGCCCCAGGACATCACCGAGCAGGTGCTGCTGGACCGGCTCCGGGCCGCGGGCGGCGCCGTCCACCGGCCGTACGAGGTCACGGCCGTCGAGCAGACCGCCACCGGGGTCACCGCCACGACGTCCGACGGCCGCCGGATCCGCGCCTCGTACGCCGTCGGCGCCGACGGCATGCACAGCACGGTGCGCGAGCAGGCCGGGATCGCGTTCACGGGCGACACCTACGCCCAGTCGTTCGTGCTGGCCGACGTCCGCCTCGAATGGGCGGGCCCCGCCGACGAGGTCGCCCTGTACTTCGCCCCCGAAGGGGTGACCGTCGTCGCGCCGCTGCCGGGCGGCCGCCACCGGATCGTCGCGACGGTCGAGGAGGCTCCGGAGCGTCCCGGCGTCGCCGACATCCAGTCGCTCCTCGACACCCGCGGGCCGCGTACCCAGCCGGCCACGGTCACGGACCTCGTCTGGAGCTCGCGGTTCCGCGTCCACCACCGCCTGGCCGAGCGCTACCGGGCGGGCCGCGTCTTCCTGGCCGGAGACGCGGCCCACGTCCACAGCCCGGCCGGCGGCCAGGGCATGAACACCGGCATCCAGGACGCCCTCTCCCTGGCCGGGAAGCTCACCGCCGTGCTGCGCGACGGCGCTCCCGAGACGATCCTGGACACGTACGGGACCGAACGCCGTCCCGTCGCCGAGGACGTGGTCGCCTTCACCCACCGGATGACGAGGATCGCGACGGTCGGCAACGGCCCGCTGCGCTCCCTGCGCAACACGGCCCTGCGCGCGCTGGACTGGGTCCCCGCGGTCCACCACGCGATGGCGATGAACCTGTCCGAGCTGGCCACGGCCGACTCGTAGCCGCTGCTTCACCTCACGATGTCCAAGGTCAGCGCCGGGTCCAGCGCCAGCGTGGCCGCCGCCAGCCCGAGAAACCCGATCGCCAGGAAGAACGTCGGCGAGAAGTCGCTGACGCGCAGGTGGGTGTAGAGGGCGCAGACGAAGTAGAGGATGAGCCCGGCCGCGGCGGCCGTGCCGACCAGCGGCACGCCGAGGAGCCCGAGCGCCAGCCCGAGCGCGCCCGCGACCTTGAGCGCGCCGATCGGGAAGACCAGCCAGGACTCGGGCACTCCCGCCGTCTTCAGGGCGGGGCCGAGCGTCCGCATGATCGGTTCGAGCCGGGTGATGGCGGCGAAGCCCGAGAACGTGTTGGCGGCGATGGTCACGAGGGCGGTGACGACATAGGCGGTGGTCAAGAGAGCTCCCTGGAAGGCGGTGTTCGCTTCCTGAGAGCTCTCCATGCCGGCGAGTGTGACATCGACGTGCCCGGGCCCCGCGCGTGGCCGGTCAGGACGTCTTGGTGGTGGGCTCCCCGACCTTGCCATCGGATTCCTGCCGCGCCCTGTCGGTCGGCTTCCCGGTCGGCTTGCCGAGCTTGTCGGCGGGCGGCTGCCGTACCTGGTCGGTGGGCGGAGCGGTGACCGAGACGGGGGTGCCGAAGTCGCTGAAGTCCATGACGTTCCGGTTGCCGGAATCGCCGAAGGCGACTTCCAGGTGCCGGATCCGGCCCTGGTCGTCCACGTCCACGGTGCCCGTGGCCGCCTCCGCCGTGCCCGCCTTCACGTCGGCACCGCCCCCGGCCTCCAGCGAGAACGCGAACCGCTGTCCGGCCCAGCCCTGCCCGGAGGCTGTGCCGGCCTCGCGGACGTCAGTGGCCGTACGGAGCCGCTCCAGCGCCGAATGAGGGTCGATGGGAGCGAGCTTGACCAGGGCGACGACCGGCGGCGCGCCCGCCAGCTCGGTGTCGGGGCGCGGCGAGACCAGCCACGTCGCGGCGCCGCTCTCCCGGATGTACATCAGGTCTCCGACGAACCGGGTTTCGGCCCCGTCCTGCCTCGTGATGACGCCCATCCGCCGGACGGGGTCGATGGCGCCGTCGAACACCTTGGTATCGGACGTGACATGGATGCGGTAGCTCTCCTGGCTGGTGTTCTCGACCGCGGCGATCACCTGGGCCTGCGCCGACGACTGGGTCGCGGGCAGCACCACCGCGACCGCGGCCACCGCGGCGGCGACGGCCAGCGCGGCGACCGGGACCAGGACCCTGGCCAGCCGGCGCCTCGGCATCGCCGGCATGAGGTCGATGCCCGCCGGCCGGTCCTCGGTCGCTTTGATGAGCAGCGTGCGGAGTTCGTGCTCGTTCATGAACGGCTCCTCGTGTCGGTGTCTCACCGGATCCCACTCCCTTCGTCCTCGGTTCGGTTGACCAGCGTGTCGGGAGAGATCAGCCGCCGCATCGCCTGCAGGCCGCGATGCGTGTGGGTCTTGACCGTCCCCGGTGAGCAGCCCATCAGATCGGCGACCTCGGCTTCCGGCAGGTCGGCGAAGAACCGCAGCACCAGAGCCGTCCGCTGCCTGGCCGGCAGTCGCGCCAGCGCCTTCCGTACGTCCTCGGCCACGGCCCGGGTGTCCCCCACGTCACCGGGACCGGGCAACTCGGGCAACTCGGCGCGCGGGATCTCGCGCCGCCACCGCGCACGCCACCAGGATCGGTACGTGTTGACCAGGATCCGGCGCAGGTAGGCGTCGGGATCGCTGCTGGTGTCCAGCCGATGCCACACGCGATACAGCTTGCCCAGGCAGGACTGGACCAGATCCTCAGCCGTGTGCCAGTCGCCGGTGAGCAGGACCGCCGTTTTCAGGTGGTGGTCTCCCCGGTGCCGCACGAAGCTCACGAATTCCGCATCCACCCGCGCTCCTCTCGTCGGTCATGCCACCTCCTGACACTCCCTGAGGCTCACGTCCGGTTGACCGGAGAGCACCGCAAATATCCCCGCCCGCCCACGAGTCACGCTCGCGTCGGGGACCGGAGCGGCGTGGCGCTTCCACGGCATCTATGCAACAGTTATAGAACAGTCAGAAGAGTTATAGATGGGTGAGGCACATGGCGACAGGAGTCCTGGCGACGCGGCCAGGTGTGATGGAGGATCCCGGGGAGCGGGGCAGGTTCGGGGAGTACGGCGGGCTCTACGTGCCGGAGTCGCTGGTCGCGGCCTGCCGGGAGGTGGAGGCGGCCTTCCGGGAGGCCCGGACCGACCCGGCGTTCCGCGAGAGCCTCGCGGAGTCGCTGGCCCTGCACGTGGGGCGGCCCACGCCGCTGACCCCGGCGCGGCGGCTGTCGGCGGAGCTGGGTGTGACCCTGCTGCTCAAGCGGGAGGACCTCGCCCACACCGGGTCCCACAAGATCAATAACGTGCTGGGCCAGGCCCTGCTCGCGCTCCGGATGGGCCGTGAGCGGCTGATCGCCGAGACCGGCGCGGGGCAGCACGGCGTGGCCGTCGCGACCGCCGCCGCGCTGCTGGGGCTGCCGGCGACCGTGTTCATGGGGGAACGGGACGTCGAGCGGCAGGAGCTCAACGTGTTCCGGATGCGCATGCTGGGCACCGAGGTCGTACCGGTCGGCACCGGCAGCCGCACCCTCAAGGACGCCACCAGCGAGGCCATGCGCCACTGGGTGACGGCGACCGAGGAGGCGTACTACTGCGTCGGCTCGGTCATCGGGCCCAACCCGTACCCGTGGATGGTGCGCGAGTTCCAGCGGGTCATCGGCGACGAGGCGCGCGGGCAGTGCGCCGGGGCGCTCCCGGCCGCCGTGCCCGACTACGTCGTGGCCTGCGTGGGAGGCGGCTCCAACGCGGCGGGCACGTTCGCCGGGTTCGTCGACACCTCCGCCCGGCTGGTCGGGGTGGAGGCGGAGGGCGGCGCCGGGGCGGCCAGGGGCAGCCTCGGCGTGCTGCACGGCTTCCGCTCGCTGTTCCTCCAGGACGACCACGGGCAGATCACCGAGGCGCACTCCATCGCCGCCGGCCTCGACTACCCCGGGGTCGGGCCGGAGCACGCCCACCTGCGCGACCTCGGCCGGGCGCGCTATGTCACGGTCTCCGACGAGGAGGTGGTGGACGCGGCGGTGCGGCTGGCCCGTACCGAGGGCATCGTGCCCGCGCTGGAGTCGGCGCACGCGGTCGCGTGGGTGATCCGCGCGGCGCGTACGGGCGAGCTGCCGCCGGGTGCGACGGTCCTGCTCACCCTGTCCGGCAGGGGCGACAAGGACATCTCGACCCTGAAGGAGCTGGTATGAGCACCGGCCTGCTCGAAAGCCCGCTGCGCGCCCGGCGCGACGGCGGCCACAAGCTGCTCATGCCGTACGTGACCGGCGGCATCACCCCCGGCTGGACCGGCTACCTGCGGGCGTTCGCCGCCGCCGGCGCGGACGCGATCGAGCTCGGCCTGCCGTTCTCCGACCCGACGCTCGACGGCGCCACCATCCAGGAGGCGTCGGACGCGGCGCTGGCCCGGGGCGCGACGGCCCACGGCATCCTGGCCGAGGTCGCCGAGCTGCGCCTGGACGTGCCGCTGGTCGCCAGCACGTACTACAACCTGGTGCTGCGCGACGGGCCCGCGGAGTTCTGCCGGGCGCTGCGCCGGGCGGGGATCGCCGGGCTCATCGTGCCCGACCTGCCGCTGGACGAGGCCGGCGAGCTGGCGGACGCGGCCGCCGCCACCGGCGTCGACCTGGTCCTGCTCGCCTCCCCCGCGACGCCGCGGCGGCGGCTGGACGAAATCGCGCGCCGCAGCCGGGGCTTCGTCTACGCCGTCTCGGTGATGGGCACCACCGGCGAGCGGGCCGCGCTCGCCGAGCCCGCCACGGCCCTCACCGAACGGATCAAGCAGGGCAGCGACCGGCCGGTCTTGCTAGGATTTGGCATTTCCACGCCGGAACAGGCCGTGGAAGCCACCCGGCGCGCCGACGGTGTCGTCATCGGTGCCGCGATCATGCGCCGGATCCTCGACGGGGCCGCGCCGGACGACGTCGGCGCCTACCTGACGGGCCTGCGGCGGGCCCTCGACCAGGAGCGTGACGAAACACGATGGCCCGCGACGCCGGACACGAGGCGAGGTACCGCGCCATAGCCGCCGACCTCGCCGCGAAGATCCGGTCGGGCCACTACGCCCCCGGCGCGGCGCTGCCGCCCCAACGCGAGCTGAGCGCCTCGTACGGGGTCACCCTGATGACCCTCCGCCAGGCGCTCCGGCAGCTCAGTGACGAAGGGCTGATCGTGCAGCAGGCCGGCCGGGGCACGTTCGTGTCCCCGCCGCACCTGGCCTACCAGCTGGGCTCCCTGCAGAGCCTCGCCGACGACCTCAGGAAGCAGGGCCACGAGGTACGCACGGTCGTGCTCGGGCGTTCCCTGCGCCGGGTCCCGGCCGGGGTCGCCACGCAGCTGCGCACCGCTCCCGGCGAGAGCGCGCTGCGGCTGGAACGGGTGCGCGAGTTCGCCGGCCGCCCCGCGATCCACCAGGTCTCCTGGATCCGGCGGCCGGCGGCCGAGCAGATCCGCGATCGCGACTTCACCGCCGTCTCCCTCTACGGCGCCCTCGCCGACTGCGGCGTGGCGGTGGCGCGCGCCTCGGAGAAGATCCGGCCCGGCCTGCTCGACCCGGCCGTCGCGGCGCACCTCGGGGAGCCGCCCGGCAGCCCGGTCTTCCTCAGCGAGCGGATCACGTACGCGCTCGACGCCACCGCGGTGGTCGCCGACCACGCCACCATCCTGGGCAGCATGATGGAGATCCGCACAGAACGGGCCGCCACCGGCCTCTCCCTCACCTGGGGCCCGAGCACCTGACCTCCACGCGCAAGGCCGTCCAGGTAGATCTTGGTCAATGTTTTCGAGCTACGTCGGCCCAGGTCAGCGTGTCAGTCGCCAGGGAAGACCGATCGGCTGCGATGTTGGCGCTCCAGGTCTCACCCGGTGTTGGAGCGCAAAATGATCAATCTCGGCTTCGTCGGGCCCAGCCGCCCCGCCAACGACTACAAGCTCACCGATGTGGTCGACGGTGACACCCCGAAGATCGAAATGTCGGTCCGCATGGTGTCCATCGACACCCCGGAAACCCACTTCGGGGGCACCCCGGTCATCGCCCAGGCCGCGCTCGATCGCACCAAGACCCGGCTTCAGGACGGCACGTACGACGCCATCCCCGAGCACCTACGCGAATACCTCATCTCGCGCATCACCCCGAACGCCGCGGACCACCACATGACCGCCGGCCAGCTGGCGGCCGAGGCGCACAAGACCATGGTGAAGACCCGCCTGACCCGCCCGGACGGCACCCAGCGCAAGCTGGCCGTCATCGCCACCGGCGAGCTCGTCGAGAACCACGGCCGCCTGCTGGCCTACACCGCGCCCTGGTTCGCCGGCGGGACGTCGGACCCGATGCCGCCCCGCGACGACCCGGAGCGCCGCACCTTCAACCTCGACCTGCTGTCCCTCGGGTGGGCCGCCAGCTTCCTCATCTATCCCTCCATCCCGCCGTCGTTCGACCTGAACCTGATGCTCGACGAGGCCGAGGTGGCCTGGCAGCAGAAGCGCGGCGCGTGGCAGCAGTTCGGCCCGGAGCTGCTGCTGGGTTACGAGTACCGGGCCTGCGTCAAGCTCGGCACCAACGATCTGAAGGACCCCGCCGAGGCCGTCGCGAACGCCTACGAGCGCGTGTGCGTGGACCTGCGCACCCTGACCGAGGTCGGCCTGTTCGGCTACCACCAGGTCCCGCCGCCGAACCGGCTGTGGATCTGGAAGAAGGACCTGGAGCAGGCCCGCAAGGACCTGCCCATCAAGCACTAGGCCCGGCGCTCACACCGCCGTGCCGATGATGCCCAGGGCCTCCTCGACGCGGTCGGCGTGGGTGCGGAAGCTGAGCACGCACAGGCGCAGGAAGAACCGCCCGTCGACGGTGGTGCTGCTCAGGAACACGCGCCGGGTGTCGTTGACGTCCGCCAGGAGCCGCCGGTTGCGCTCGTCCGTGCCGCGCAGCCGGAAGAGCACGACCGTCAGGTCCGGCCGCCACGGCACCTCGAAGCGCGGGTCCTGGGCGAGCCGGCGGTGGACGTGGCCGGCGAGGTCGAGCTTCTCGTCCAGCTCTCGCTCGAAGGCGCCCACGCCGTGCAGGTGCAGCGGCAGCCACAGCCGCAGGCCGCGGAACTCCCTGGTCAGCTCCACCCCGAGATGCCCGTAGTCGGGCAGGCCGTCCAGCGCCCGCAGGTCCTGAAGGTACCGGCCGTCGGCCGCGTGGGCGGCGTGGAGCACGGCCGGGTCGCGTACCAGCAGCAGGCCGGTGCCGTACGGGAGGAAGAGGCTCTTGTGCGGGTCCAGCACGATCGAGTCGGCGGCCTCGATCCCGGCGAGCCGGGTCCTGCCGCGTTCGGTGAGCTGGAAGCCGCCGCCGTAAGCGGCGTCCACGTGGAACCAGAGCCCTTCGCGGCGGGCCAGTTCGCCCAGCTCGGGCAGGGGGTCGACGGTGCCGGAGCTGGTGGTTCCGGCGGTGCCGACCAGCAGGAACGGGTGCAGTCCCGCCGCTCGGTCGTCGGCGATCATCCTGGCCGCCGCCGCGACGTCCATGCGCAGGTCCGCGGTGGCGGGCACGACGCGGATCCGCTCCGGCGGCAGGCCCGCGATGCGGGCGGCCTTGGCGACGCAGTAGTGCGTGTGCTCGGTCACGTACACCGTGCCGTCGTCCGGGCGGCCGTGCCGGGCGGCGAGCAGCGCCGACAACGTGGCCGGCGAGCCGCCCGTCGTGACCAGCCCGCCCGCGCCCGCGGGCAGGCCGAAGCGGTCGCAGAACCAGGTCAGCACCCCGTGTTCCATGGCGACCAGGGCGGGTGACATCTGGGCCACGCCGGTGAAGCGGTTGGCGGCCTGGGCGAGCAGCTCCGCCAGCGCCGCGGTGACCAGCCCGCCCGCCGGGAAGTAGGCCAGGTAGCCGGGCCCCGCCGTGTTCACGCCTTGCCCGGCCGCCTGGCGGAACGTCTCCAGGAGCGCGCCGAAGTCGCCGGGGCCGTCGGCGGGCGGCCTGAGCAGCTCGGCGGCCAGCCGGTCCGCCTGCCCGTAGTCGCTCGCGGGCGCCGAGTCCAGCTCGGCGACCCAGTCGGCCAGGAAGTCCACCGCCTGGCGGCCCAGCCGGGCGACGGCGGATCGGTCGAGTTCGAGGGGAAGAGCACTTTCGTCGGTCGTCACGCGAGGCACCGTAGACCGGTGGCGGAGGTCAAGGATTGGACGTTATTGCACCCCGCGCTGGTAGGCGCGGGGCGGGACGCCGACGAGGCTCCGGAAGTGCCGCGAAAGGTGCGACTGGTCGCAGAACCCCACCGCCACCGCGGCCTCGGCCGGCGGCATGCCCTGTCGCAGCAGCTCGCGGGCCTTCGCGACGCGTAGCTGGGTCACGTACGCGTGCGGCGGCATGCCGTACGCGCGCCGGAACGAGCGCAACAGCGCGAACGGCGTGACCCCGGCCGCGGCGGCCAGCTCGTTCAGGCCGGGCGGGTCCGGCATGGTCGCGTGCAGCAGGTCGCGGATCCGGGCCATGCTCCTCCGCCCGGCCGAGCGGGCCGGGCGCCTCGGGCGGAGCGTGCCGTACGCGCCGAGCACGAGGCTCAGCAGCGCGTGCAGCTGGGAGTCGGCGGCCAGCGACGGGCCGGACTCCGCCGCGCGATGGGCGGCCGTCACCCGCCGGGCCACCCGCACGTCGGACACCACCCTCCGGTCGAACGACGGGATCCCGGCGGGCACGCCGAGCTCGTCCGCGACCTCCCGCACCTGCTCGACGCTCGGATACAGCACCCGGTACGTCCACCCGTCGGCGGTCGGGGGCTCGCCGGTGTGGACGACGCCGGGCTCGATCAGCACGACGTCGTCCATGACCGCGTACTCGACGCCGTCGGCGAAACGGATCTCCTCCAGGCCCGCCTCCAGCGTCCCGATCGCGTACGTCTCATGGCTGTGCCGGGCGAACCGGCGCCGGACGAAACGCGCCCGCATCAGGTCGAGGCCGCCGAGGCCGCGATAACGCCAATAACTGGCGAACTCCGCAGATGCCATGGCGTCCTCCCCGTTAGGTCCAGAGTAGGCATTTTCCTACGATCTCATCCCGTGCTACCTTTCGCATAAATCGAGAAAGGTAGAAACGTGATGGCAACCGACCCGGCGGCGACCGCCACGACGGTCGTCGAGATGGCCCGCGAGGAACGCTTCACGGAGATCGAGGGCCTGTTCGCGGAGCCGCTGCGGGCGCAGGTGTCCGCCGAGGCGCTGCGGGCCGCCTGGACCGCCGAGGTCGGGCCCGTCTCCGCCGTCGGGGAGCCGGCCTGCGAGCCGATCCGGGCGGGGCTGGTCCGGGTGAGCGTTCCGGTGACGTGCGAGCGCGGAGGGCTCGCGGTCGTCATGTCGGTGGACGACGCCGGCCTGCTGAACGGCCTGCGCCTCGCGCCCCTGGACGCCGCGGTGTGGGAGCCGCCGGCCTACGCCCGCCCGGAGCGGTTCGAGGAGCACGAGGTCACCGTCGGCTCCGGCCCACTGGCCGTGCCAGGGACGCTGAGCCTGCCGCGCGGTCCAGGCCCGTGGCCCGGTGCGGTGCTGCTCAGCGGAGGCGGGCCGTTCGACCGCGACGCCACCAGCGGGCCGAACAAGCCGCTCAAGGATCTGGCCTGGGGCCTGGCGAGCCGGGGCGTGGCGGTGCTGCGCTACGACAAGGTGACCCACGTCCACGCCGACCGGCTGGCCGGCGACTTCACGATGGCCGACGAGTACGTCCCGCACACGGTCGCCGCCGTCCACCTGCTCCGGCGGCGGCCGGAGGTGGACCCCGGGCGGGTCTTCGTCCTCGGTCACAGCATGGGCGGCAAGGCGGCCCCGCGGATCGCCGCCGCAGAGCCGTCGGTGGCCGGCCTGGTGATCATGGCCGGGGACGCCCAGCCGATGCACGAGGCGGCCGTACGCGTCGCCCGCTACCTCGCCTCGGTGAATCCCGGCTGGCAGGCGGCGGCCGAGATGATCACTAAACAGGCTGCCACGGTCGCCGGCCCGGACCTGTCACCCGCCACGCCGGCCGAGGACCTGCCGTTCGGCTTCTCCGGCTCGTACTGGCTGGACATGCGCGGCTACGACCCCGTGGCGACCGCGGCGGCGCTGGACAAGCCGATGCTCATCCTCCAGGGCGGCCGCGACTACCAGGTGACCGTCGACGACGACCTGGCGCGGTGGCGGGCCGGGCTCGCGCACCGGCCGGACGTCACGTTCCGCGTCCACGACGCCGGCAACCACCTGTTCTTCCCCGGCGCGGGCCCCTCGACCCCGGCGGAGTACGAGCCGCCCCAGCACGTCGATCCGGCCGTGGTCGCGGACATCGCCGAGTGGCTCTCACCGGGTCAGCGGGAGATCACCTGACTTCTGTCCGGTCTCAAGGGCCGAGTCGCTCGCGCTCCGCTGCGCGGGCAGCTCGGGAACGGCCTCCTCCTCCGCGAGCGCGGGCCGCTCGGGCCGCACCCGTTCGGAGCCGACCGTGGCGGGCTCGGCCGGTGCGGCGTTCTGCGTCGCCCGTTCGAAGAAGCGCAGCAGCTCGACCGGCAGCGGCATGATCAGCGTGGAGTTCTTCTCCGCGGCGACCTCCACCACGGTCTGCAGCAGGCGCAGCTGCAGCGCGCCCGGCGTCTGGGCCATGATGCCCGAGGCGTCGGCCAGCTTGCTCGCGGCCTGCAGCTCGCCGTCGGCGACGATCACCCTGGAGCGCCGCTCGCGCTCCGCCTCGGCCTGGCGGGCGATCGACCGCTTCATGGCCTCGGGCAGCTGCACGTCCTTGATCTCCACCCGGTCGATGTGGATGCCCCAGCCGAGCGCCGGACTGTCGATCATGAGCGCGAGACCCCTGTTCAGCTCCTCGCGGTTGGTCAGCAGGTCGTCCAGCTCGCTCTTGCCGATGATGGACCGCAGCGAGGTCTGCGCCACCTGCTCGACGGCGAACAGGTAGTTCTGCACCTCGATCGCGGCCCGCATCGGGTCCTGCACCCGGAAGTAGGCGACGGCGTCGACCCGTACGGAGATGTTGTCCCTGGTGATGCCCTCCTGCGTGGGGATCGGCATCGTGACGATCTGGACGTTGACCTTCCGCATGCGGTCGACCCCGGGGATCAGGAACCTCAGGCCCGGGTCGCGGATCTGCTGTTGTGCCCGGCCGAAGCGGAAGACGATGCCGCGTTCGACCTGGTTGACGACTCTCACCCCGGTGACCATCACCAAGAAGAGGAAGAAGGCGATGACTCCGAGCACGATGTTGATGTCCATGGACCTATCCCTTCTCTTACGAGAGTAGGTCCAGATCTCCTCCTCCGCAGCCGCAGCTGCGCCGCGGGATCAGGGCGGCGCGAGTGGCGAGCGGGGCGGCCGCCTCGTCGAACAGCAAAGCGACGGCCTGCTCGGCCATCGCCTGGAGCGGCTGCTCGGTCACCGTGAGCGCCGGAGCGGTGTGGGCGCTCTCCGGGGTCCCGTCGAGGCTGATCACGGCCAGCTGGTCGGGGACGGCCAGACCGCGGGCCCAGGCGCCGGACAGGACCCCGATGGCCTGCTCGTCCGTGGCGATGACCAGGGCATGCGGCAGGGTGCCCGCGTCGGCGAGGCGGCGGGTCAGGGCGTCCGCGGCGGCCCGCGAGTAGTCGCAGCGCAAAAGCTCGGCGCCGGGGACGGCCGCGTGCCAGGCCGCCCGCCGCACGCCCACGGGCCCCTCGTCGTCGGGGCCGGTCAGGAAGGCGATGTTCCGGTGCCCGTGCCCGCGCAGGTGCGCGACCGCCTCCCGTACCGCATCTTGGTTGTCGGCCGCCGCCACGGGCGCGCCCGGAGGCCCGTTGTGGACGTAGACGGCCGGTACGCCGGCCGCCTCGGCCACCTCGGCCACGTCGCCCACGGAGTCGGCCGAGACGATCACCAGGCCGTCGACCTGGGCGGCCAGGAAACGTTCGACGAGATGCCGCTGGCGCTGCGCCGAGTAGCCGGCGTTGCCGACCAGCGTGAGCAGGTCGCGGCCCTCGAGCGCCCGCTCGACGTGCCTGGCCAGGGCCCCGAAGTAGGGGTTGGACGCGTCGGCCAGCACCAGCCCGGCCACGCCCGTGGTGCGCGAGCGCAGCGCGCGGGCGATGCGGTTGGGCCGGTAGCCGAGCTCGGCCGCCGCGGCCAGGACCCGCTCGCGGGTGGCGGCCGCCACGGGACGGGGCCCGTTGTTCATCACATAGCTGACCACCGCCGTCGAGGTCCCCGCTCGGCGGGCCACGTCGGCCAGAGTGCTCGGACGTTTCCTCATGGCGGTTTACATTCTCCCATCTAATCGATTAGATATGCACGTGGCAGTTCTAAACGATTAGACAAGAGGTGACCGTGCTGCCCTTGATCGTCGACACCGACACCGGCTCGGATGACGCCGTGGCACTGCTGCTGGCCGCCGCCAGCGGCCTGGCCGACGTACGTGCGGTGACGACGGTGGCGGGCAACGTGCCCCTGGCGACCGCCACCCGCAACGCGCTCATCTCCCTGGAGACGGCCGGCCGCCCGGAGATCCCCGTCCACGAGGGCTGCGAGAGCCCCATGACCCGCCCGCTGTCCACCGCCCAGCACGTGCACGGCCAGGACGGGATGGGCGACCTGGACCTCCCCGACCCCCTGTGGGTCGCCGAGCCGGAGCACGCCGTGGACGTCCTGCTGACCGCGCCCCGCCACCTCCCCGGCGAGCTGACGCTGGTCACCCTGGGACCGCTCACCAACCTCGCCGCCGCCCTGCTCCGCGACCGCGACCTGCTCTCCCGGTACCGGCACGTGTACTGCATGGCCGGCGCCGCGGACCTGTGGGGCAACGTCTCGGCCACCGCCGAGTTCAACGTGTGGGCCGACCCCGAGGCCGCCCGCGTGGTGCTCCAGGCCGCCACGCCGGACCAGGTGACCTGGATCGGCTGGGACGTCTCGCGCCGGGACGCCGTCATGACCCCGGCGGACCAGCTCCGGCTGGAGCAGCTCGGCACCCCCATGGCCACCTTCGCCCACCGCGTCAACCGGACGGTCGCCGAGTGGGCCCGCGACGTCACCGGCCTGTCCGGCTATGACCTGCCCGACCCCGTCGCCATGGCCGTGGCGCTCCGGCCCGAGCTGGCCGTCGAGCGGGAACGGGCGTACGTGGACGTCGCGCTCGGCGACGAGACCCGCGGCCAGCTCATCATCGACCGCCGCCGCTCGGCCCCCGCCCCGAACCTGACACTGGTGCGGCGGGTCGACGAGACCGCTTTCAAGCAACTGCTCTTCGACACCTGTGAGGGACCGCGATGAACCAGCGTTACGAGTTGCACTGCCACCTCGACGGATCGGTACGCCCGAGCACGATCGCCGATCTCGCGCGCCGCCAGGGCATCACCCTGGCGGGCCCCGTCGAGCAGCTGGTGACGGCGCCCGCCGGGTGCGGCAGCCTGGGCCGGTTCCTGACGTACATCGAGGTGCCCCTCCAGGTGCTGCAGACGCCCGACGCCTTGAGCAGGGCCGCCCGCGAGCTGGTGGAGGACTGGAGCGCGGACGGCGTGGTCTACGGCGAGGCGCGCTTCGCGCCGCAGCAGCACGGCCGCCAGGGCATGACCATCGACGAGGCGGTCGAGGCCGTCGCCGAGGGCCTGGCGGCGGGCGAGGCGGCGACGGGAGTGAGTACCGGGCTGCTGCTGTGCTGCCTGCGGCACCAGACGCCGGAGCAGAGCCTGGCCGTCGCCGAGACGGCGCTGCGGCACCGCGACAAGGTGGCCGGGCTCGACCTGGCCGGCGACGAGCAGCTGTACGCGGCCACGCCGCACCGGGCCGCGTTCGACCTCGCCCACGCGGCCGGTCTCCCCTGCACGGTGCACGCCGGCGAGGCGGCGGGCCCGGAGAGCGTGTGGGAGGCGATCGACGTGCTCGGAGCCCGCCGGATCGGGCACGGCGTCCGCTGCACCGGCGACTCCGCGCTGCTCGAACGGCTGCGCCGCGACAGGATCGCCCTGGACATGTGCCCGGTCAGCAACGTGATGACCGGCGCCGTCCCCGGCCTGGCGGAGCACCCCGCGATCCCGCTCCTGGAGGACGGGCTGGCGGTCACGATCAGCACCGACGCGCGTACCACCGCCGGGACCACGCTGGAGCGGGAGTTCGCCGGGTGGACGGCCGGGCAGGAGAAGCTCGCGCAGGCGAACGCGGCGGAGGCGGCCTTTCGGAACTGAAAGTTTCACCGGGTCTTGACAGTCTCTGTTGCGAACCTCAACACTCTAGCCGCTCCAAAATATGTGACATAACGCGCTGTGTTAGCGCTCACAAAAGAGCGGCTCCCGGAGGTTTCCGAATGAGACGATTGCGGGCGGCGACGGTCGCCCTTCTGATGCTGGTCACCGCGTTCCTCACGACCACCCCGGCGGCCACGGCGGCGGCGAAGGCCGTCTTCATTCCTGCCCGCTGGCAGAGCACCGGTGAGGTGCCGTGGGCCAGTGACCGTACGAAGGAGTCCGCGAACTTCATCTTGTTATGGGGCGACCGATCGGGCACGAACCCCAAGACCGCGCCCTCCCCGTACAACTTCGACCCCGACAACATGCTCAGCCAGCTTGAGACCCTCTACTCCTTCTACGTGAACACCATGAAGTTCACGCCGGAGAGCGGGCTGCTGGCCCAGTACAAGATCATCGTCATCGTCACCAGGACGTGGTCGAACGCGCCGCTCGACGCGTGGGCGACGGGCGGCTCGACCGACGGCAAGGTCGGCGTCATCAACATCGCCCCCGCCGCCGCGCTCCCCGGCTCCTGGGGGCTGGCGCACGAGCTGGGGCACGTGTTCCAGAACTACACGTTCCTCGGCAGGTCCGGCTACGGGTTCACGGACCCGAGCGCGGGCACGTTCTGGGAGACGAGCGCCGAGTTCATGGCCATGCAGGTCTACCCGAAGACCGCGGCGGGCGACCTGACGAGGTTCATCCGCACGGAGAACCTCGCCTACAGCAGCAGCCGGCACCACTACGGCAACTGGATGCTGCTGCAGTACATCAAGGACCGCGACGGCCTGGCCATGTTCAACCGCCTGTGGAACGAGGCCAGGAGCAACGAGCACCCGCTGGAGACCTACCGCCGGATCGCCGGGATCGACCAGGCGGAGCTCAACCGGCGGCTGGGTGAGTACGCCCAGCGCAACGTGACGTGGGACTACTCCAACCGCGCCGACTTCATGCCGTTCATCAACAGCCTGTATCCCTTCGTCACGGCCTACAACGGCGTGGAGGCGCAGGCGGTCAACGCGGCGGCCGGGCACTTCCGCGTCTCCGACGCCATCGCCCCCTCCGACTACGGCTACAACAAGATCCGCCTCGTCCCGAGCAGCGACGGCGCGCTCATCCGGATGCGGTTCAGGGGCCACGTCAACTCCGCGGCCGGGTCGGGCTGGTCGTACGGGTTCGTCGCGGTGAAGAATGGCACGCCCCGCTACAGCCCGATCTACAACTCCTCGAACGGCGAGGTGACCTTCCAGACCCAGGCGGGCGAGAAGGACGTCTACCTCGTGGTCGTCGGCGCGCCGAGCGCCGTGCACAAGTACGCCTTCCTCGACGGCTACCCGAAGAACTACCGCTACCCGTACCAGTTCCGCCTGCAGGGCGCCACGCCGTGGGGCTTCGAGCCCGGTCACGTGAAGCCGGCCGCGCCGGGCGGCGGCCACTGGCACTCCAACGGCGGCGGCTGGGTGGACAACCGCGCCAACGTGGCCGCCACCGCCTACGTCGGTCCCCGGGCCGCCGTGTACGGCAACAGCACGGTCAGCGGCAACGCCCGCATCGAGGACCTGTCCTGGGTCAACAGCGGCGCGACCGTCGGCGGCAACGCCGTGGTGAAGAACAGCGCGCTGGTCCAGGGCGGCGCCAACCTCGGTGGCAGCGTGGTCGTCGGCGGTGACGCCGAGCCCGCGACGGCCTGCTCGTCGGGCACGTACCTGATGTTCAACCCCGACCGGCGCTGCGACGGCGGCGGTGGCGAGGCGGACGTCAACCCGTCCCACCCGATCTTAAGCGACGACGACCTCGCCTTCGGCGGCGGGGGCGGCAACCCCACGCCCGTCAACCTGGCCTCGAGCGCGACCCCCTCGGCCTCGTACACCTCGCCCTGGGAGAGCGTCGCGGCCGTCAACGACGGCCTCGTGCCCAGCCCGCGCTGGGGCACCTGGCCGGAGACCGGCACCCAGTGGGCCGAGCTGACCTGGTCCTCGACCCAGACGATCAAGTCGGCCGAGGTCTACTTCTTCGACGACGGCGGCGGCGTGCGCGTGCCCGCCTCGTGGAAGCTGCAGTACTGGAACGGCAGCGCGTACGCGGACGTGCCCGGGGCGAGCGCGTACGGGACCGCGGCCGGGGCCTACAACCCGGTCACGTTCACCGCTGTCAGCACCACCAGGCTGCGGGTCGTGCTGCAGAGCGGCCAGGGCTCGGTCGGGCTCCTGGAGGTCCGCGCCTTCGGCTGAGGCGACCCTGGATAATCGGCGCATGGCAGACCCCGTCGAGACAGCCGACCACGACCCGGCCTGGTGTACCGGGCGGACAATACCGACCTGACCAAGCGCTACTTCCGCGAGGCGCCGGGCGAGCGCCGCACGCATGTGCACGTACGCGTGCTGGGCAGCTTCTCCCGGCTCTTCCGCGACTACCTGCGCGCCCACCCCGGAGCAGCGGCCGAGTACGCGGCGGTCAAGCGGCGTCTCGCGGCCGAGTTCCGGCACGAGCGGCAGCGATACGTCGAGGCGAAGCGGCCGTTCATCTGGGACACGCTCCGCCAGGCCGACGGCTGGTCTCAGATCACCGGCTGGACGCCGGGCCCGAGCGACGCGTGACTCAAGGGCTGGTCCCGGTCTCGGTCCGTACGTCGTCGTACTCGACGGCGTAGTCCTGCTTCGACCGGTCCTTCAAGGCGAACGCCGCAACCACGCTGATCAGCGCACATATCGCCATATAGACGGCTATGGCGAACGAGCTCTGGTACGTCGCGTAGAGCCAGACCGCGATCAGCGGCGCGGGCCCGCCCGCCGTCACCGAGGCCAGCTGGTAGCCGAGCGAGGCCCCGCTGTAGCGCAGCCGCCCGGTGAAGCTCTCGGCGATGAACGTGGCCTGCGGGCCGTACTGGATGTCGTGAATGGGCGCCGCCAGCACGATGGCCAGCAGGACCAGCGAGGGGACGCGGGTGTCCAGCAGCGGCCAGTAGACGAACGACCAGACCACCATGGCCGCGGAGCCGATGATGTAGAGCTTGCGGCGCCCCACGATGTCCGAGACGTATCCCCAGAAGGGCACGGTGAACAGCGACACGATCCCGGCGGCGATGACGTACGGGTAGATGTCGCCCGCCTTGAACCCCAGGGTCTTGGTGGCGTACGTGAGGATGAAGACGGTGAAGATGTAGAACGGCGCCTGCTGCCCGGTCCGGAGCAGCGCGCTCAGCACGATCTCCCGCCAGTTCCTGACGATGACCTCGCGTACGGGGACGCGTTCGACCCGGTTCTCCTGGAGGACCTTGGTGAAGACCGGCGTCTCCATGATGCCGAGCCTGATGTAGAGGCCGACGCCGGCCATCACGATGCTGAGCAGGAACGGGATGCGCCAGCCCCAGTCGGGGTCGAGCGGCTGGAACACCTCGAGGGCCAGATAGCCGAGCACGAGCCCGACGGGCACCCCGAACTGCGGCCAGCTCCCCAGGAACCCCCGCCGCCCGCCGCGCGACTTCCCCCACTCAGTGGCCAGCAGCACGGACCCGCCCCACTCACCGCCGACGCTGATGCCCTGCAGCAGCCGCAGCACGGTCAGCAGGATGCCGCCCCAGATGCCGATCTGCTCGTACGTCGGCACCAGCCCGACCAGCGCGGTGGCGATGCCCATGCTCACGAGCGTGATGATGAGCGTGGCCTTGCGGCCGATCCGATCGCCGTAGTGCCCGAAGATCGCCGCCCCGATCGGGCGGGCGGCGAATCCTCCGAAGTAGGTGCCGAGAGACAGGAGCAGACCCGTGGTCGGGTCGCTCTTGGGGAAGAACAGCTCCGCGAAGATCGTGCTGGCGGCGAAGCCGTAGAGGAAGAAGTCGTACCATTCGATCGAGGTCCCCACGGCGGAGGCGATCACCGCCCGGACCAGTTGCCTTCTCGTCTGCTGCTGACCTGTCGCGTCGAGTCGCTGCTCCTCTGGCATCTACCGCTCCTCGGTAGGTCTTACCTTTCCCGCGACGTTACATGACGCAACATTGGCGGTCACGAGGGTGCTTTCAGAAGTATTTGGGAGCCAGGTCCGTGGTGGGCCACGTCTTCACGGTGCCGATCGCCTCGCCGAGGATGGGGTCGATCGCGTCGAAGTCGGGCGTGCCCTCTTCCTCCCTGCGGTTGAAGATCGCGCAGTAGCTGACGCCGTTCTGCACCCGCGCGAGGAAGCTGTACGTGCCGGGCATGCTGCCGGTGTGCCAGGTGTTCAGCCCTCCGGCGTTGTTGTTGCGCACGTTCCAGCCGAGGCCGTACCAGGAGCCGCCGGCGGTCACGCCGGTCTCGGGCTTGGCGAATATCCGCGAGATCGACGTGGCGTTGAGCACGGGCCCGGCGGCGTTGAAGACGAAGCCCCACTTGACCAGGTCGACGGCCGAGGCGAGCCAGCCGCCGTTGGCGTCCTGGTTGGGCATGTTGAACCCGCCGTAGGGGAACGGCACGACGGCGCCCGACTGGTCCACGACGCTCTTGCGGGTGTACTTCGAGGCGTAGGTCACCTCGGTGGAGAAGGCCTCGGAGCGGAGGCTGCGGCCGAGGCGCGGCCGGGTGATCCCGGCGGGGGCGAGGAGCTTCTGCCGCACGTACGACTCGTAGCTCATGCCGGAGACCTTCTCGATGATCCGCCCGGCCAGCATGTAGCCGTAGTTGCTGTAGGCGTACTTCGTGCCCGGATCGAAGTCGAGCTTCCTCGCGGTGACGTACTTGATGATGTCGGCGTGATCGATCGGCAGCGGCGCGTCCAGCGACGCGGAGATCGTGTAGTCGTTCCACAGCGGGTCGCCCGACACGCTCGAGTCCCAGCCGCCGAGGTGCTGGAGCAGGCGCCACAGGGTGACGTTCGCCAGCCGGGGGTCCGCCGTGGTAGACAGCCCCAGCACGGAGGCCACCTTGGCGCCCAGGGTCAGCTTGCCGTCCTGGACCAGCCGGACGATCGCGGCCGCTGTGATGTTCTTGCTGAGGCTGGCGACCCGGAACAGGGACGTCGGCTGCACCCGCACGATGGGGGCGCCCGGCTTGGAGTAGAACCCGTAGCCGCGCGCGAGCAGAATCTTGCCGTTCTTGGCGACCGCGAGCTGGGCGCAGGAGATGTCCCGTTCCGTGATGAACGTCTTCATCGCCTTGTCGAACCCGGCCATCGCGCTCGGCACGACACCGGTGGTCAGCGGCTCGGCCACGGCGGCCGACGCGGGACGCGCCCCGAGCGCGATAGCCGGCACGGCACCCGCGCCCGCCTGGAGGAGCTGTCGGCGGCTGAGTGTGGTCACATTTCCCCCTATTGTCACAAAAGCCTCAGAGTAGCCTTCGGCGGGCCAGGTGGTCAGCGGCGGGCCAAGGTGGTCGGCGGCGCGCTCAGACGGCCGCTGCAACATGGCCGACAACGCTCAGGCGACCTCTGCAGCATGGTCGGCAGCGCCCACATAGCGTCTGCAGCGCCCACATAGCGTCTGCAGCGCCCACGTAGCGTCTGCAGCGCCCGGACAGCCGCCGCAGCGCGGTCAGTGGCGTGCTCAGTCAGGCGGCCTCTGCGGCGCGGAAGGTCTTGAGCGCCTCGGGGCCGAAGTAGGAGCCGTAGCTGGTGGTGCTGTTGCGCAGCGCGTGGGTGGAGATCTGGTAGCCGGTACCAGTGATCTTGTTGAAGCTCTGGAACCACGGACCGCCGCTGGACCCCCCGCCCATGTCGCACAGGAACGCGTACTTCATCCCGTACGCCGGGGTCACCGAGGCACCGCTGCAGTACTGCAGGGTCTGTCCACCGTTGCCGTTGCTCGGGTAGCCGAGCAGCAGGTTGGACGAGCCGGCGGAGGTGGAGTTGAACCTGACGCCCTGGCCGCCCACGGTCTGCACGGCCGTCTTGCCCTTCACCGGCTTGACGACCAGCATGCCGAAGTCGAACGGCGGCTGGTGAGCGCCGTCCTTGTAGTAACCGGACCAGATGAACATGGTCCGCGCCACGAACTTGCCGTAGGGCGCCGCGCCGTTCTTGTACGCCGGGACGAAGACCAGGTTGGTGCTCCACCGGCCCTCGCCGTCGATCATCGCGTGCCCGACGGTGACGACGACGTCCCCGTCCGCGCTGGTCACGACGTTGCCGGAGGCCACGAAGTCCTTGCCGTTGCCGCCGGTGCCGAACACCTTGCCCGCCGTCTTGGCGATGAGGCCGCCGGACTTCCACGTCCGCTGCTTGGCCGCCGAGGTGACGTACGGGGTGACCCACCGCTTCGTACCGGCCGACGGGGTGGGCGCGATGTCCACCTGCTCCTGCGCCGCGTACGGCGTCGCGCTCCTGCTCGCGCCGCTCCCCGCATCATCGGGGGCGGCAAGCGGCTGGGCGGCCCGCATCCGCTCCGGGGTCCAGTAGTCGTTCCCGGCCGCGAACGTCGTCGGGACCTGACGCGCGAGCGGCGCATCCGCCTCCGGGGGCTCGGCAACGGCGGCGTGAGTACCCAGCCCGAGCATCAAGGTGGTCAAGCCGACGATGGGCAAGGTACGCATGGGGCCTCCGTGACAAGCGTGACGGAGAAGATTTACCACACCTGTCACGAAAATGGACAATCGTCACAGACCACCCAGCCGACCATAGGTGGAGACTTCGATCAGGTTCCCGTCAGGGTCGCGAAAGCAGACCGACGCGATAGGGCCTTGGGCTTCGGTCCGCGAGACCCCTCCACAGCGGGAACGCCGCACCTCTCAAGGCGCCCGAAATGCTCAGACTTCACCGCAAAACGAAGCGGTCCTATCGATGTCGGCGATCGCGAGGACGAGGTGGTCAAGGCGCTCAATCCGGATCAAGGTTCGAACCTACGCCTTCAGGACGGAAGCCCTCTTCCGGAGTCCGAGGACGACCGCCGTACTCCGGAGCGCAAATCACCAGATCCAGCGGGTGAGTACGTCGTCGAACTCGGCGTTGATCGGCGGCCGCGAATCGCCATGGGCGACGTGACCGGCGTCTCGCCAGCCCCCTCCGACCGCCCGACAACCGCCCGCACCCTCCGGCAGCCGCCTGCACCATCGGCAACGGTCGATCCAGTCCAGCCGGTCGAGCAGCACGGCCGCCCGTCCCCCCGACGGCTCTCCCAGGAACGCGCCGGATTGTCACTTGTCAGGCGCTGACCTTCAACTGGTGCACACGCTGCTTGGACAGGCCCATGACGCGTGCCGTGTCCGGCTCCGACCAGTGGTTCGTGAGGGTCTTCGCTACCTCGATGGCCAACTCCGCGGCACGCTTGGCGTGAGCCTCGGCCAGTTCCTTCTCACGGTGGTATTCGGCCACCACACCGGCCAGGTCCTCGGGCAGGTCGAAGACCAACTCCACGCCTGGGGTGTCCTGAGGCCAAGCCCAGGCATGGATCTGCGCCAAATCACGCTCCATCTGCGACAAGGAACCGGCCACGCCGACGCCCTCAGTCTCTCCAGTGGGGCAACGCGACACCCAGCGCCCGTTCTCATAGGTGATGACATAAGTAATCGTCTTGCTCATCGGCCCATCCTCTCGGTGACCGCCTCCAGGAGCTTCAGGGCTTCACGAAATAGCTCTGGGTCGCGATCCGGGTTCGCGGGAATCATGACGGGGACCGAGACGATGCCATCCTTGATCACTCGCAACGCACACATGTCGCCCTGGAGGTGATACAGCCAGTCAGCGGTTGCACCTGCGGCAGCCATTATGGCCGCGACCTCGGCAAGCTGGCGCATGTGCCGGGGGGAGGCGCTCGGTCACATCAATGATGATATCGCATTAGGAGGGCTCCTCCTAGCCACCTAGGAAGCAGCAGAGATGCCAACTGCGTAATGCCAGGACTATGCCATACAGCTGGCCGGAGCGGTTTCTGGCACATTAGACGGAAACCGGCGCATGGATAAATAGCAATCTATTCTGATTTCCTTCCGGGCGCAGATTCTGTCGGTGCCGCGCCTCATACTCGCCATCAAGCACCGATCTTCCAGGAGGCGCCCATGGCGAGGGGATCCAGGCGGGGCAGCAAGCGGCAAAAGTCGAACGATCTTCGGGTGATGGGGCTGGCGGGAGCCGGCGTCGCGATTGCCTCAGTGGCCTACTTCGTCACCCGATACCCCGGATGGGCGGTGGGCATCACCCTCATCCTGATCGCGGCCCTGAGCGGCGGGCTCTTCCTGCGGCACCGGGTCATCCAGGCCCGCCGCCTGCAGTTCCTCGCGGCCAACGCGGCCCTGGAGAAGGTCGACCTCATGACCGGGCCGCAGTTCGAGCAGCTGGTCGCCGAGCGCATGATCGCCCAGGGGTTCCGCCGGGTGCGGATTCGAGGCGGCGCCGGGGACGGTGGTGTGGACATCACGGCCGTCGCGCCCGACGGCACGCGCTGCGCCGTCCAGTGCAAGCGCTACAACAAGAGCGTCGGCGCACCGGCGGTCCGCAACTTTCTCGGAGCCCTGGCCAACGCCTTCACCGGGCACACCGGCGTGCTCATCACCTCGGGGCGCCTCACCCGCCAGGCCCGTCAGGAGGCGACCGACGCGCGCCAGAGGCTGCTGCTCGTCGAGCGCGACCTGCTCGCCGATTGGCTGACCGGGAGGTTCGCGCTGCTCGCCAAGCCAACCCGGCTGGTCGAAGGCGACGAGCCGGCGACCTGAAGCCGGCGCCGCTGGTCGAAGACGACGTACTTGGCGACCTGAACAGCGGCGGGCCGGGTGGTCAGCCGGAGCCGCCGCTCGTCACGGAGACGAAGCCGGAGCCGGCGCGGTAGTTGGGGGACTGGTGGCGGAAGTAGGTGTTGTAGACCTCGCAGTAGCGCCCCCCGCGAGCCAGCAGGGTCGCGTGGTCGCCCTCCTCCACGATCCGCCCGTGATCCAGCACGATGATGCGGTCGACGTGCTCGATCGTCGAGAGCCGGTGCGCGATGACGATCGAGGTCCGCCCGGCCAGCACCAGGTCGAGGCCCTCCTGGATCTGGGCCTCGGTCAGTGGGTCGACGCTGGCCGTGGCCTCGTCCAGGACCACGATCGCCGGGTCCTGGATCAGCAGCCGGGCCAGCGCGACGAGCTGCCGCTGCCCCATCGACAGCGCCCGCCCGTGCTCGCCCACGTCCGTCTCCAGCCCGTGGGGCAGGGCCTCGATCCAGTCGCCGCCGCCCACCGCGGCCGCCGCGGCGCGTACCTCGTCGTCGCCCGCCTCCGGCCGCGGGTAGCGGATGTTGTCGGCGACCGTGCCGCTGAACAGGAACGGGGCCTGCGGCACCGCGCCGATCTGGCTGCGGTAGGCGCCCAGCTCAAGGGTGCGGATGTCGCGCCCGTCGATCAGCAGGCGGCCTTCCTGGAACTCGTAGAACCGGGTGATCAGCTTGCTGAGCGTCGACTTCCCGGCGCCCGTGTGGCCGACCAGCGCCACGGTCTCCCCGGCCTCGATGCGCAGGTCGAAGTCGCGCAGCACGGGGCTGGCGGCGTCGTACCCGAAGGTGACGCCCTGGAACTCGATGCGCCCGGCCAGCCTGCCCGGCGGCTCGGCGGCGCTCTGCACCACCCGCGGCGGGGCGTCGATCAGGGCGAAGACGCGCTCGGACGCGGACAGCCCCTGCTGGAACTGGGACCAGAACGCGGCGATGGACGTCAGCGGGAACCAGAAGAGCGACACGCCCTGCAGGAACAGGTACCAGTCGCCCGCGGACAGCCCGCCGTCGAGCACCTGCGCGCCGCCCAGCCGGACCAGGCCCACCGTCGCGAGCCCGGCCACCAGGAAGAGCACCGGGAAGATGGTGGAGAAGACGAACCCCTGCCGGAGCGTCACCTGGTAGCTCTGCCGGTTGATCGGCCGGAACTCGTCGTAGACCTGCTGCTCCTGGCGGAAGTTCTTGGCGACCGCGATGCCGCCCATGGTCTCCTGCAGGTTGGCGTTGACGCGGCTGAGCGAGCGCTGCGCCCTGCGCGTGCTGATCCTGGCCAGCCGCCGGAACATCAGCGCCAGGCCCACCACGATCGGCACCACCAGCAGCGTCAGCAGGGCCAGCTCGACGCTGCGCACGAACAGCAGGACCGTGACGAAGCCGACCATCAGCACCTGGCTGATCAGGTCCATCGTCAGCGTGGACACGGTGGCGAAGTCGTCGGTGTCGGACGTCACCCGGCTGACGATCTTGCCGGACGGGGTCTCGTCGTAGAACGACAGGTCGCGCGCCAGCACCGCGTCGAACGCGTCCTCGCGCAGCCGGAGCACCACGTCACCGGTGACCTGCGCGCTGTATTTCTGCCGGATGAAGTTGAACACCCACGAGAGCACCCCGGCGACCAGGATCCCGCCCGTGAGCAGCCAGCCGACCGAGCCGATGGTGCCGTCCGAGACCGCGTCGACGGCCAGGCTGCCCAGCGCCGGCACGGCCGCCTGGCTCGCGGACAGCAGCACGATCATGGTGGCGACCAGGACCATCGACCCCAGCTTGGGCCGGAAGTACGACATGATGCGGCGCAGCAGGGCGCGGTCGCTGTAGGTGCGGTCGTAGTCCTCGGCGTCGAGGCCGTCCATGATGAAGCCCATCAGCGCACCCCTCCCTGCTCCGCGGCCAGCACCCCGTCCACGGCGCCGTCACGGTCGCCGTCACCGTCCAGCTCGACCTCGTCGTAGTGCGCGAAGATCCGGCGGTAGAGCCGGCTGCGCGCGATCAGCTCGTCGTGGGTGCCGAAGTCGACCACTTCGCCGCGTCTGAGCAGCAGCACCTTGTCCGCCCAGCGGATCTGCGAGAGCCGGTGGGTGATCAGCAGCGTGGTGCGCCCTTCCAGGATGCGCCCGATCGCCTGCTGGATTCTGTCCTCGGTGGCGGAGTCGATGGCGCTGGTCGAGTCGTCGAGCACGAGGATCGCCGGATCGGTCAGCAGCGCCCGCGCGATGGCCAGCCGCTGCCGCTGCCCGCCGGAGAGCGTGACCCCGCGCTCGCCGATCACGGTCTCGTAGCCGTCGTCCAGCTCGGCGATGAACTCGGCGGCCTGGGCGTCCTCCGCCGCCCGCACCACGGCCTCGTGATCGGCCCGCTGCCCCAGGCTGAAGGCGATGTTCTCGGACACGGACCGCGAGAACAGCACGATGTCCTGCTCGATGGTGGAGATCTGGGACCGTAGCGAGTCGAGGTCCCAGTCGCGCACGTCCACGCCGTCGACGAGGATCCGGCCTGACGTGACGTCGTAGATCCGCGGCACCAGCTTGGTCAGCGTGCTCTTGCCCGACCCGGTCTCGCCGACGATCGCCACCGTCTCCCCCGGCCGCACGGTGAACGTCACCCCCCGCACCGCCGGCTCCTCGTCGTCCTCGTAACCGAACGTCACGTCCTCGAAGACGAGCTCCCCGCCGATCGGCGCGGCGTGCCCCTCGGCCCGCTGCTCGATCTCGCTGTCGGAGGTGACGACGCTCAGGATCCGGCGCGAGGACACGATGCCGATCTGGATCAGGGAGAACGTGAAGATCGACATCTGCGTGGGGAACCCGAGCTGGCCCATGAGCCCCATGAACGCCACCAACTCGCCGATGGTGATCGCCCCGATGCCCTGGAGATAGAGGCCGTGCCACAGCGCCCCGGCCATGGCGAAGGAGAACAGCAGGGTGGGCAGGTAGCGGGCCTGGACCAGCCCGTTGCGTACGAAGAGGTCGCGGTAGAGCCGCGCGTCGGCACGGAAGCGCCGCCGCTCCTGCGCCTCCTGCGCGGTCACCTTGATCACCTCGATGCCGCGCACGGCCTGGTTGAGCCCCGCGTTGAGGTCGCCGAACTGCTCGCGCATGCGCGTGGCCACCGGGTTGAGCTGCCGCATGTAGTGCCAGAGCGCCACGGTGAACACGACGGCGAACAACCCGGGCGACAGCAGCAGCCGCGGGTCGATCGCCCCGATGAAGAAGATGGGCACCAGCCCGGTGAGCCCCGAGTCCACGATCAGGTCGACCCCGGGCGTGATCATGATGGAGAGCTGCCGGATGTCGTTGGCGGCCCTGGCCATCAGATCGCCGACCCGCTGGCGGTTGTGGAAGGTCTGGCTCTTGCCGAGCAGGCTCACGTAGAGCTCGTCGCGCGCGTCCCGCTCAAGGCGCTTGGCCAGCACCTCGCTCGACAGCCTGGCCACGAGGTCGAACAGCCCCCGCGCCAGCACGATCGCCAGCAGCGCGAGCGCGATGAAGCCGAGCGCGTCGAGCGGCTCGGCCTGCCGCCCCAGCACGGCGTCGAAGGCGTCGCCGGTGAACAGCGGCACCATGGCGTTGAGCACCACCATGACCAGCGACCCGCCGAGGAACCCGAGCAGGTGCGCCGGATGCCGACGAAGATGGGACCAGAGCCAGCGCACCGGGCCGCGCCGGTTGTAGCTCGGGCCGGAGACAGAGAACTCCGAACTGCTGGTGGTCACTGGCAGGCCCTCCCCCGGGCACGAGCACGCGAGTATCGAACCTGCTTTCTATCACCGGGCACCGACAGTTTCCCAGTGCATTTTCACCGGGGCCGGCCGACGCGCGCGGACGACCCCAAATGAAAGGTCCGATATCCGCCGTCGTCCCGCCTCCCGATCGGGCCAAGATGAGCGCCATGATCGAACATCCCCCTGGTCAGGCGTACGAGATCCGCGGCGGCCGGCGCATCTGGGTCGAGCAGCACGGGGACGGCGACGCCGTGGTGCTGCTCGCCGGACTGGGCCCCGCGGGATCGCATGTGATCTTCCACCCGCACTTCGACGCCCTGGCGGCGGACCACAGGGTGATCTACGTCGACCTGTTCGGCCGCGGCCGCTCCGGCCGCCCTCGGCACCTGTCCGAGATCACCTTCGCCGACGACGTCGCCGACGTGGCCGCGCTGCTCGAGCAGCTGGGCCCCGCCCACCTGTACGGCTTCTCGTACGGCGGGCTGATCGCGCAGGCGATCGCCCTCGACCACCCCGCCGTGGCGCGTACCGTCACCCTGGCCAACACCCTGCACAGCCCCGAGATGTGGCAGCTCAACCATGCCAACATCAACCGTGAGCTGGCCACCCAGCTCCCCGAGGTGTGGGAGCGGATCCAGGAGCTGCGGCTGGACGGGCTGCGCTCCACGGACGAGCCGCTCAGGCGGGAGTTCGCCAAGGCGGCGGCCCTGGTCCGCTTCTACGACCCGGCCAACGCCGCCCTGCTGGCAGACGAGCCCGGCGCCAGGAACCAGGAGCTTTATCCGATCTTCTGCGGCGACGACGTCGATTTCGTGATCGGGGGTGAGGTGGCCAGGATCCCCGACTTCCGGCCCCGGCTCAAGGAGATCCGCGTTCCCCTGATGGTGCTGGCCGGCCGCCACGACCGGGCGCTGCACCCGGCGTTGCAGCTCGACTTCCGGCGCTTCGCGCCCCAGGCCCAGTTCCACATGCTGGAGCGCAGCGGCTCGTTCGGCCACGTCGAGGAGACGGAGACCGTCCACTCGCTGCTGCGGGACTTCTGGTGGCAGGCATGACCGTCATGACGGAGTTGTCCGGACGTACGGCCCGGCGGAGCTTCGGGCTGCTGTGGGCGGGGCAGTCGTTGTCGCTGTTCGGGGACCAGTTCATGACGCTGGCGCTGCCGCTGCTCGCGGTGACGGTGCTGGGCGCGACTCCGGCCCAGGCCGCGTTGCTGCCGTTCGCCATGTTCCTGCCCTTCCTGCCGCTCGGCCTGCCGGCCGGCGCCATCGTGGACCGGTTGCCCCGCCGTACAGTCATGCTCGTCTGCGACGGCGTCCAGGTGGTCGCGTTCGGCGCGATCTGGGTGACGGCGGTCGCCGGCGTGCTCAGTTTCCCCCTGTTGTTCGCGCTGGTGCTGGTGAGCGGTTGCGCGGTGGTGTTCTTCCAGGTCGCCTACACCTCGTACCTGCCCGGTCTCTTCCCCGACCCCGGCGAGCTGCACACCGGCAACACCCGCCTGGCGCTGTCGGAGTCGACCGCCAAGGCGGTCGGGCCGATGGCCGCGGGGCCGGTCATCGGGCTGCTCGGCGTGGCCGGCGCGCTCCTGGCCAACACCGTCAGTTTCGCCGCCTCGCTCGTGGCGCTGGTCGCCATCCGGCACCGCGAGGCGCCGCCCGCCGTCACCGTGCGGGAGCGGGGCTGGGTACGGCGCGACGTGGCGGCCGGGCTCAGGTTCGCGCTCGGGCATCCGGTTCTGGAGCCGGTCCTCGCCTGCGGCACCGTGTACGTGCTGTTCCTCTCCATGGTCGAGACCAGCCTGGTCCTGTACTGCCGCAACGTCCTGGGGCTGTCGCCGCAGTGGATCGGGATCGTGGTGGGCGCCGCCGCGGCCGGCTACCCGATCGGCAACCTCGCCTCGGCCTTCCTCATCAGGCGTCTGGGCAGTCCGCGCGCGCTCATGCTCGCCGCCACCGTGTCGGTGCTGGGCATCGTGGCCATGCCCGCGCTGGGGGCGGCGCACGGCAGCCTGGGAGCCGCCGGCCTGGTCATCGGCAGCATCGTGCACTGCGTGGGCGAGGGCGCGTTCAGCCCCATCTCGCTGACCCTCCGCCAGACCCGGACCCCGCCAGAACTCCTCGGCCGGGTGTCCGCCGTGCAGCGGTTCCAGTTGTGGGGCGCGGTCGCGCTCGGCGCCCTGCTCGCCTCCGGAGCCACGGCGCTCGCGGGGCTGGAGTCGACGGTGTGGATCGGCGCGCTCGGCACGATCCTGTGCCTGCCCGCTCTCCTGCGCCGCGGCATCCGCACCGCCGTGCTCACCCGTACCGGCTGATCCACGCCAGGTGGCGCACCGGGGGCAGGTCAACGCCTGCGTTTCTTGCCGTGACCGGAACGGCGGCCGCGCGCCCCCGGCCCGGGTCCCTCGACGAAGCGGAGCGTGTGGGAACGGGAACGGGCACGCAACGGCTCTGCCACCAGCCTGCGCAGCTCGTCCATGCCGATGGTGGCGGGATGACCGGATTGCGCCACCGCCTCGATGATCTGTGGCGCCTCCCTGCCGGCCATCTGGCCGAGCTGCGTCACGACCTCCTCCGGGCCGGCCAGCTCCAGCAGGTTGAGCAGGCCTTCGGTCATGAGCAGGAGTTGCTCGGAGGAGGACAGATCGTCGGCTCCCATGGCTCCGGTGTCGTGCAGCAGGGTGACGGCAATGGGGCCGAGCACGCGGTCCCCGCGCAGGCGCGCGAGGAGCGACCGGCCGTCGGGACGAGCCTCCACCAGCGTGCTCAGCATGACGGACGCGCGGGTACGGAACGGGCAGGCCCGTATGGCGTCCAGCAACGGCTCGACGTCCCCGCCGTGTGCGGCGAGCCAGCCCGCCAGCTCCGTCGCGGCCGCCTCCGGCGGGTAGTGCTCCGCGAGCACGCCGAGCAGCTCGCCCGGCGCGGCCTCCGCCAGCTCTCCCACCAGCGGCGCGCCCCGGCCCTCGGCGAGCATCCGCTCGCGGCCTCGGCCACGGCCTTTTCCAACTCGGCCGTCGTGGCGCCGCGCGGGTCGCGGATGCCGGTCGCGTCGAGGTAACGCAGCAGCGTGATCAGGGTTTCCGGGGCGGCGTCGAGGTCCTCCCGGAGTGCGGCGACGTACCGGGGGATCCACTCCAGCAGGAACCGGCGCACCTGCGCGGCATCCCAGAAGGCGAGCCGTCCGTCTCTGCTGCGATGGCGGGAGTCCAAGGCCGCCGTCAGCACCAGGTCGTCGGCGGCCAGGCCGCGGTCGTCGGCCCAGTCCAGGCAGCGGCGGATCAGCAGGTCCTTGGCCGCCTCGAACTCCTCTTCCCGGTCCGGCTCGAAAAGGTCCGCATGATTTCCCATGGTGGTTCCGGCTGCCCCGGAGGCTCGAAGCCGCACGGGCCGATGACCCTCCATGATGGTCCATCGGCACCGTGCTGGATCGTGGTCTGAGTTCCTCGACGACCTGCCGCCGCGCGGGATGAGGGAAACGGTGCACGAGGATGGGCAATCGGGCGGGCAGCGTGAGATTCGGCTCGCGAGTCAAGCCGATCGAATCTGTCACCGTGCGATGGCACACTGTGACGGTGACCAGGCCCAGGTACTTCAACACCACCGGACCGTGCGACCCCCGGCTCCACTACGTGCTGCCGTCGCAGCCCCGGCTGCCGCAGGCGCGCCAGTTGATCGACATGGATCGCTTCTTCGTGATCCACGCTCCGCGTCAGTCGGGCAAGACGACCGTGCTGCATTCCCTGGAGCATGAGCTCACCAAGGAAGGCGCCGCCGTGGCGGTGACGATCTCCTGCGAGGAGGCCTCCGTGGCGGGCGACGACTACGAGGCCGCGGAGTTGATCCTGCTGGACGAACTCCGGTGGAGCACCAATTCGGCGCCCAACCCCTGGCCTGAGGTCTCTCCGGGCAAACGGCTGGGCGCCGCCCTCCGGGCGTGGGCGACCCAGTGCGAGCTCCCGCTCGTGTTGCTCATCGACGAGATCGACGCGCTGTACGGCGAGAGCCTGATCGCGGTCCTGCGGCAACTACGCCGCGGTCACAACAATCGCCCCAAAGGCGTTCCGTTCCCCAACTCCGTGGTGTTGTGCGGGCTGAGAGACGTGCGGGACTACAAGATCGCCTCAGGCGGCGACCCCGCCCGACTCGGCGCGATCAGTCCCTTCAACATCGCGGTCAGGTCGCTTCGCCTGGGCGACTTCACCCCGGAGGACATCAGGGAGCTGTACGGCCAGCACACCGCGGAGACCGGGCAGGAGTTCACCAAGGAAGCCATCGCAGCGGCCTTCGAATTCACCCGCGGACAACCCTGGCTGGTCAACGCGCTGGCTTGGGAGATCACCTGGGAGATGCGGGTCCCCCCAGAGGAGCCGATCACTGCCGGGCACATGGAGCAGGCCAAAGAGCGACTCATCCGTGACCGCGCCACCCACCTGGATTCTCTTGTCGCCAAGCTGCACGAACCCCGAGTCAAGCGAGTGCTCGAACCGATGCTCGCAGGCACGCCGGTCGACCATGACGAAAGCTTCGAGGACGACTTCTCCTACGTGCGTGACCTCGGCCTGGCGGCCCTGGGAAAAGTGCTCGAAATCGCCAACCCCATCTACCGCGAGGTCATCCTGCGCGTGCTGGGTAGCGGCGCGGAAGCCATCATCCGGGAAGATTCGCGGTCTTTCGTCTTCCCCGACGGCCGTCTGGACGTGCTCAAGCTGCTGCGTGAGTTCACCGCCTTCTGGAAGCAGCACGGCGAGATCCTGGTCCGTGGCGCCGCCTACCACGAGGCCGCATGCCAGATCATCCTCATGGCCTACCTGCACCGGATCGTCAACGGCGGCGGCTTCCTCGACCGGGAGTACGCGGCCGGCACCGGTCGGCTGGACGTCTACCTGCGCTGGCCGTACGGCGAGGGACAGGTGCAGCGGGAGGCCATGGAGCTCAAGGTGTGGCGGCCCGGTCAGCGGGATCCGGTGGACGAAGGGCTCGCGCAGCTCGACCGCTATCTGGACCGGCTTGATCTCGACGCCGGTTACCTGGTGGTCTTCGATCGCCGTCCTGAGGCGTCCCCGATGGAGGACCGCGTCCGGTTCGACCACGACCGCACCCCGGCGGGGCGGCAGGTCACCGTTCTGCGGGCCTGAAGGCATTGCAGCGGGCGACATTCCTTCTGAGCAGGCGGCACAGCTCACCACACGGGGCCACGGGCCGGCCGTCCCGTGGCCCCATGCTCATTTGAGGGGTCAGCAGCCGCCCCGGTTGTAGACCCTGAACGTGTTGCTCCACCTGCCGACGTACTTCGACTCTCCCGGTGCCACGCAGAAATAGGTGTTCCCGCCCAGCAGGTAGGTCACGAAGATGTTCTCGCCGGCGCCGGTGCAGTTCTTGTACATGGCCGCGTCGCCGTCCCGGTACAGGCCGCAGGCAGATGCCAGGTGGCTGCGCTCGTTGACGCCGGCGGTCGCCGGGGTGGCGGTGAGCAGCGTGGCACTGACGGCCGCGAGGACGGTCAGCAGGGCGGCGGGGGACGGCTTCTTGATGTGGACTGGCATGGTTCGGACTCCTGTTCTGGTTGGTCGACCGCCCTGGATCGCTGCGCGGCGGGGCGTCAGGCTCAGGAAAGCCACCCCGGTCAGGTGTCCAACAGAGGCTCGGACGCACTCGTCCGAAATCGGGCCACGCGTCGGCCAGGCCCGGACAGCGCCGGCCAGGCTCCGGCTAGTATGTCCAGCCAAGTAATGGATCACGTACTTGGAGTAATTTTGAGCCAAGACGAAGCATCACGTATCCACCGGCTGTCCGCGATCAGAGCGCTGGGCGACGCTCTCGTCGATGACGTCGCGGGCACCTCCCCCGTGTCGCACCTGGCCGAGGTCGGCGACTTCCCCTCGAACATGCGCATGGGCCCCTGGGCCATGGGAGTGCTCGGATGGCCCCTGACCAAAGAACACGACAAGATCGTCGGTTACGCGGAGAGCACGGTCCTCAACACGATCGAAGCCCTGCATGACCATCGGGACCGGCTGCACACGGTCGCCGGCAACATCCAGACCGTGGAGAACAGGAACGAGGCCAATGTCCGGCGGCTTTAAGATCCCCGTCCCCGGCGGGACCCCCGACCCGTTCCAGCCGGGTGACGAGGGCGGCGACCTCAAGCGGATGCAGTACTCCACGCTCGGCATGTACGCGTTCGCCGCCCTGATCTTTCCCGTGTTCGAGCGGGTGGTGGTCGCGTACGGGCTGTCGGTCCCGTCCGACCCGCAGGTGATGCACAGGGCCGCGGACGGCTGGAGCGCCTTTGGAGACGGTGTGTACGCGGCGGGCGCGACGGCGCGGGAGCAGCACGACAGCGTGTCCCAGGCCAGCTGGCAGGCGCCGGAACGGGAGCTCTACGGGCAGCGGGTCGCCGGCTACGCCATGGAGTCGGACACCGCGGCCGGCTCCGCCCACAGCCTCTCGTGGATGCTCAGAGTGCTGGCCGACCTCTGGACGCTGTACATCTACCTCCACGTGGGCATCGCGAGCCTGGCCATGGCCACCCTGGCCAAGGCCCTGCTCGCCGGTCCGGGAAGGGTGTACTACGCGTGGGAGGCGCTGTCGCAGGCGATGACCGCCGAGAAGCGGGTCATCGAACTGCGTAACTTCACGCTCAGGACGGTGCTCGGCCTGGCCCTGAAGTACGGTGCCGCCTGGATGACCGAGCGCACCCTCACGGACGGCCTCAAGCCGCAGTACGCGGCCGGGCGCGCCCAGGACGCTCAGTAGCCGAGCTTCCTCCGCATACGATCCAACTCACCCGTCGCATCACCCATCATCCGGTCGAAGGCCTGCTGCGCCTCCGCGAACTTCGCCCGGGCGGTGTCGGGATCGCCCAGGGCGCGGTCCAGGCCTCCTCCGAACGCGCCCGCCATGATCGCGGACAACTGGCGCTGAAGGTCGGCGTCGGCGTCACGGATGGCTACGAGGATCGCCGCGGACATCTCGTGCACGCTCATCCGCTTCGCCCTCGGATCGATGTCCAGCCGGCTCACCCCGCCCTGCGCGGTGCACTCGACCGCGATGAGACCGTCGGCGGCCGTCGCCCGCCCGACCGCCGCCGCGACCCCTTCCTGCGCCGCGGCGAAGTCGGCCACCCGTTTCTCGGAATCCCGCAGGAACGCCTCGGCGTCGATGTTCGCGAAATTACCGAGCGGGTCGTCCACGTGCGGTCCTCCATCCACGTACGTTCGTCCGGATGGTCATAGCACAGCTCCGTTTCGTAGTGATTTCCTGGCGCTCGGGAGTCCGGATCGCGTACCCCTGACGGCACGTCGCTGGAGCACCAGTGCCCAGATCGTGGACAGGAGCGCGAAAGCCCCAAGGGTGGCGAAACCGGCCCCTGCGCTGGTGTGATCGGTGACGGTGGCCACGAGCAGCATGACGACGATGGTCGCGGCGAGCCCGCCGCCGTTGGCGAGGCCGAAGACCCGGCCTATGTCCGTACGACCGGCCCGGGCCATCAGCAGATTCCGCGAGGAGATCCTCGCCTGGCCGAAGACGAACGCGCCCATGGGGACCAGCACGGCCAGTCCGGCGACGCCCAGTTGCCCCTGAGTGACGATGAGCAGGCTGCACGCGAAGAACCCCGCCACGGCGATGCGCAGATCGGAGTACCGCTGGGCGAACAGCCGGTATCCGGCGGCGGCGGCGAGGAACCCGAGGCTGCCCAGGGCGTCGATGGCCCCGAAGGTCCCCGCGCCGCGATTGAGCTCGACCAGGACGTACATGGGCAGGAGGGCGTTGAAGACGGTGACCACGACGCTGCCCTGCGCGTACAGCAGGATCAGGCTGCCCATCGGAAGCGGCGGCCGATCCGGGCCCGCGGCCTCCACCGGGTCGTCGGCGGGCCCGCCGACGACCCGGGTACGGCCGACGGAGGTCACGCACAGGGCGGAAACGGCGAACGTGGCCGCGTTGAAGACGAGCAGGGGGACGGCGCCGAAGACCTGGACGGCGAGCCCGCCGACGGTGGCGGACAGCAGCATCCCGGCCTGGGTGGCCATCTCGTAGCGGCCGTTGAACCGGCGCAGGACAGTGCCACCGGGGACCCGCTCCTTGATCAGCGCCGCGCTCGCCGGCACGAAGATCGCGCTGACCAGGGCGAGCGCGAAGTTCGCGACGTAGATGCCGGCCTCGGCCGCACCACCCGCCGCCAGCCACAACGGCAGGCCGAGGGCCACGATCGCGCTCACCGTGTCACAGGCGATCCACAGGACGCGGCGATCCAGTCGGTCCGCGAGCCGTCCCAGATACGGAGACAGGACGGCCTGTGGCAGCGCGACGGCGATGAACAACCAGCCCACGGCCATCATGGTCTGCTGCTCCCTGGCCAGCAGCAGCGCCCCGGTGATGAGCTGGACGTTGTTGCCGAGCGCGGTGGTGAAGGCCGCGGCGATGAGCAGCCGCATGGTCGTGCGATGGGAGATCTGAACGGGCATGCGCACAGTCTCCGCATCACCACTGACACCAAATGTCAGTGAAGACGTGTTTCTCCTGTGGACTGAACGTCGGCAACAGTACGGCGAGGTCATTGCCATACCCCGATCAGCAGCCCCGCGCACGCTGCCCCCTGTGTCCGCCCCAGACACTGATGCGCTCGGAGCAGCATCGCCCGCCGCCGTCAAAGCGGCGTCATCGTCCAGCACGGCGCATGAGGGCGGGAAATGGGGCGGGCCGCGTGAGATTCGGCTCGCGAGTCAAGCCGATCGAATCTGTCACCGTTCGATGGCACACTGTGACGGTGACCAGGCCCAGGTACTTCAACACCACCGGACCCTGCGACCCCCGGCTCCACTACGTGCTGCCGTCGCAGCCCCGACTGCCGGAGGCGCGCGAGTTGATCGACCTGGATCGCTACTTCGTGATCCACGCTCCGCGCCAGTCGGGCAAGACGACCGTGCTGCATTCCCTGCAGCGTGAGCTCACCGAAGAAGGCGCTGCCGTGGCGGTGACGATCTCCTGCGAGGCGGCCTCCGTGGCGGGAGACGACTACGAGGCCGCGGAGTTGATCCTGCTGGATGAGTTCCGGTCGAAGACCGACTCGGCACCTGACCCCTGGCCCGAAGCAGCCCCGGGTGCACGGCTGGGCGCCGCCCTCCGGGCATGGGCAGCCCAGTGCGAGCTCCCGCTCGTGTTGCTCATCGACGAGATCGACTCGCTGAGCGGGAGGACCCTGATGTCGGTCCTTCGGCAACTACGCAACGGCCACAACAGTCGCCCCGAAGGCATTCCGTTCCCCAACTCCGTGGTGTTGTGCGGGCTGAGGGACGTGCGGGACTACAAGATCGCCTCAGGCGGCGACCCCACCCGGCTCGGCGCGGCCAGCCCCTTCAACATAGCGGTCGAGTCGTTTCGCCTGTCCGACTTCTCTCCTGAGGACGTCAGGGAGTTGTACGGCCAGCACACCACGGAGACCGGGCAGGAGTTCACCAAGGAAGCCCTCACCGCGGCCTTCGAATTCACCCGCGGACAACCCTGGCTGATCAACGCGCTGGCTTATCAGGTCACCCGTAAAATGCGGGTTCCTCCAGAGGAGCCGATCACCGCCGAACACATGGAGCAGGCCAAAGAGCAACTCATTCGCGCCCGCGCCACCCACCTGGATTCTCTCGTCGCCAAGCTGCACGAACCCCGGGTCAAGCGAGTGCTCGAACCGGTGCTCGCAGGCATGCTGGTCCGCGTCGACGAAATCTTCGAGGACGACTTCTCTTATGTACGTGGCCTCGGCTTGGTAGCCCAAGGCTCCTCGCTCAACATCGCCAACCCCATCTACCGCGAGGCCATCCTGCGCGTGCTGGGTAGCGCTGTGGAAGCCGTCATCCAGGCCGATTCGCGGTCTTTCGTCTTCCCCGACGGCCGTCTGGACGTGCTCAAGCTGCTGCGTGAGTTCACCGCCTTCTGGAAGCAACACGGCGAGACCCTGGTCCGGGGCGCCGCCTACCACGAGGCCGCATGCCAGATCATCCTCATGGCCTACCTGCACCGGATCGTCAACGGCGGCGGCTTCCTCGACAGGGAGTACGCGGCCGGCACCGGTCGGCTGGACGTCTACCTGCGCTGGCCGTACGGCGAGGGACAGGTGCAGCGGGAGGCCATGGAGCTCAAGGTATGGCGGGCCCGTCAGCGGGATCCGCTGGACGAGGGACTCGCGCAGCTCGACCGCTACCTGGACCGGCTTGACCTCGACACCGGCTACCTGGTGATCTTCGATCGCCGGCCTGAGGCGTCCCCGATGGAGGACCGCGTCCGGTTCGACCAGGACCGCACCCCGGCGGGGCGACAGGTCACCGTTCTACGGGCGTGAGGAGCGGCCCGTCCCGAGCCCCCTGCAGAAACGATTTCTGCGATGTCATCCCCTGTTCGGGCGGATCTGACGGATGCGCAATGGACGGCGCTGAAGCCATTGCTGTGCCCGTCGGACGCAATCCGCTGTCGCACTGCCCGCTACGGGCGGGAAGCAACCGCCCTCACACATCGCGAGCATGCGCGCGGCAGGCCAGGGGCGAACGGCGGCGACCAATTCCCGCCGACCAGAATCGGGTAGACAGTCGCCCCGCACACTGCCAGTGGTTTCCGGGGAGCGAAGGTCAGCAGCAACGCATGCCGGACCGCCCCTCGTCCACTCACTCCGACACCAAAGGGGCCGTCACTGGTTAGCGTCACCCAGTCGCCTGGTCGCCGAGCCGCTGGCCTCGTCATGAGCCGTCGCTTCCTTAGAACTCAGCCTTGAGCGGTGCGATGTCGCGCTCAACCGGCAGGTCCTCCATGGTTGCGGCCGAGTCCTCTGGCGATGTGGGCACCTCCATCCAGACCACACCGCGTCCCGGGCCCGACTCCCGTACGCCCCACCTGGCGGACAGCCGCGACACGAGCCACAGCCCCCGGCCGGTGCACTCCTCCGTATCCGTCACGCGGGGACACGGCACGGTGGCTGAGCCGGCATCGACGACCTCGACATAGGCCGTGCTCGAGCCCATGTCCGCGATCTTTACGATGATTCGGCCGCCGGGCAGTTGGGAGGCGCTGTGGAGGTAGGCGTTGCTGACCAGCTCGCTCACCGCTACCTGCACGCCGTACACATCCTCATGCCCTGCTGCCTTGAGGATTTGCGCCACGCAATGACGCGCCACCGGCACCGACGCCGAAGTCCCCGGCAGCACGATCTTTCCGAGGAACCGCTTGTCCGTCACAATGCCGATCCCGGCCATGGTGGTCGGGCATTTCCAGTTCGATGTCGTCACGTCCACGTCGAGCCCTCCAGAAATCGGATCAGTCCAAGTAGAAGGCCTGACGACGGGCTTTCGGAGGGTGACAATGAGGAGCAGCAACGGACACGAAGAGCGCTTGCATGATTACGGAGGCGAATATGGCCGATCCGCTCCGCTGGACCGCACGCATTCGCACCGAGCGGAAGGCACGCCGCTGGGACGTCCACACCATGGCGCGCCGGCTGCGTGATGCCGCAGGAGAGGATCGCTGCGATCTGCCAGATCATGAAGGGCTCGTACGATCGATCCGTCGCTGGGAGTCCGGGAAGATCGCGCTGTTGAGTGAGCGATATCGGCTCTTGTTCAGCCAAGCGCTGGGGATGAGCGAAGAGGCGCTCTTCTCCGAGAAGATCGAGGTCCCGATGCCTCGGCCACCTGCTGATGCGCATCACGATCTCAGCGCGATGTCCTCGTTCCGGGGAGCCGACCGGCGAGTGGGTGGGGGCCACCTGTACGCGACTGTCCTGAAATATCTGGAACGCGATGTCGCGCCCCGCTTGTTCAGTACAGCGGACGGCGCGACGGCATTCGTGGCAGCGGCCGCGTTCACCGAGATGGCAGGGTGGATGGCGCATGACGCTGGCCAGGACGAGGCAGCCGAACGGCACTTCCGCAGGGCACACGACCTCGTGCAAGTGGGCGAGGATTCGCATCTCGAAGCGCACATACTCGGCAGCTTGAGCCACCTCGCTCACCACTTCGGGCATGCCAGCGATGCTGTGCGCCACGCATACCGTGGCACCACCGTGCTGGCCGATGCGCAAACGCAGGCGCCCGCGCTGAAGGCCCGCCTGCTGGTCATGGCAGCACACGGATTCGCCTCTATGGGCAATTCGGCCGAGTGCGGGACGCTGCTGCTCCAAGCCGAGAAGGCCCTCGATCGCAGCCCCGGAGACAACCGGTCTCCGTGGGCGGGGCCGTTCGACGAAGGCGCTCTGGCGCTGGGCGCTGCGAGATGCATGCTGGCCTTGGGACAGTTCAGGGAGGCTCGCAAGCAAGCCGACATTGCCGTCGCGCTCCGGCCGGGTGATCGGACACGGAGCCGGGCTCTCGCGCAGTTGGTTCAGGCCAGCGTGCTGATAGCAGAGGGCGATCATGCGGGCGCATGCCGGGTGGCCATGACCGTGGCGGACGACACTCGGTCGCTGAGTTCGCTTGTCGTCACTCGGCATCTCGCCAACCTGCGCGCCTCTCTTGAGGCGTACCGTGGCGAGGAAAGTGCCGCCGCGTCGCTGATCGTTTTGGACGCGGCGCTCAAGGAGCGGCTCTGGCTGTACGAGTGGAGAGGTGCAGGTCGTGGAACCGGAGGCGCCGCTGTATGAGCGTGACCCAGCCGCCTGGCATTCCTACCTGGCTGAAGGGAACGCCAAGCAAGCGCGCAAGCGCGTGGGCGCGGACGTCCTGATTAGGGACGAGCACGGATGCGTACTGCTCGTGAATCCTTCGTACAAGCCTGACTGGGACCTGCCCGGAGGCATGGCCGAGACCAACGAGTCGCCGGCTGCGGCGGCTCGGCGGGAGATCAAGGAAGAACTGGGGCTGGATCTGAAGATTGGCCCTCTTCTCGTGGTGGATTGGGTGCCGGCTCATGGTCCCTGGGACGACTCGCTGATGTTCATCTTCGATGGCGGCACGATGACCAGTGACCAGGCCCGTGGGCTCCAGGTCTTGGACGAGGAGCTTGCAGGGCTTCGCTTTGTCAAGCCCGCCGAGGCCTGCCGCCTCTTACGGCCGTACATGTGGGAGAGGGTTCGCGCTGCTCTCGATCTGCTCGGGGGCGAGCATGCTGCGTATCGGGAGTACGGGAAACGGCCGTCCTCAGCGTGATCACGCCAGCCGGTCCACGGTTCTGAGGGTGGCCGTTCCGTTCCTCTTTACGTCTTCCATGACTTTCGGCTCGTTCCTCAGCCGTCTACGAGGCGGGCCAGGGGTGTGGTGGGCAGGGCGATCCAGCCCTCCGTGGTCGCCGCGACCGCCTGGTCCCCCGTCGGTACGGTGACCAGGCCGAGGGCGGCGGCGCGGGCGGCGAGGGACGACACGACGGCGTCCGTGACGTGGTCCGAGGCTCGGCAGAGGGGCTCGTGTTCGCCCAGGTCCAGCCATGGTGCCGCCTCCTGGAGCCGGTCCACTAGGTGGCCCAGCTCGGTGAGGTTAGCGGTGCGCTTGTAGCCGCGATGCGGCAGGCTCCACTGCTTCAGGCAGGCCGCTGGGTAGACCTCCACGACGGCGCCGGTGCCGCGGCGGTCGACCGGGTGGTCTCGGCGGGCGAGCTCGGCCAGGAGGGCGGCGCAGCGCATGGTGGCGTGCGCGATGCGGTCGGCCGACACGCTCAGCGGGGTCAGGCCGGTCTGCTGGTGTACGACCTGGTCGGTGACCCGTAGCGCCAGGTCGCGGCGCCAGGCCCGGCCTGCCAAGTCCGGCGGCACCTGGACGTGACCGGTGCGGTGGGCGGTGACGAAGTCGACGAACCGGTCGGGCCAGCCGAGCGGGCAGTCGATCCCCGCCTTGTCCGCGGCCATGACCGCCTCGACGATCAGGGCATCGTCCGCCCCGGCGACCACCCTGACGAGCCGCGCGCGTCCGGTCGACCAGTCGAGCCAGGCCACCGCGGTTCGCACCGCCTCCGCGGCGAGATCGACGCCGACCGTCACCATCCGCGGGCTCAGTCCTCTCTGAGCATGGGGAGGCCGGCGAGGAGTGCCTTGAGGGCGCGGACGAGGGTGGGGACGAAGTCGGGGCAGGTCGCGGCGATGTCGGGGTCCTGGGCGTAGAGTTCGGCGAGCACCGGCGAGGGGTTCGCGACGGGGTAGAGGACGCTGGCCAGGGCGGTGGCGGCGGCGACCAGCTCCATTCCCTCGTCGGCCGTCAAGCCGGTCACTCGGGCGACCTGCTCGCCCAGGTCGGCGATGACGGCATGGATGGCGCGTTTGAACGTGCGGGCCGCCTCGACGGAGACGTTGTGCTCCAGGGTCGTCGCGGTCTGGCTGAGGAGGTCGCACAGGAGCGGCCGATCCGCGATCGTCTCCGCGAGCGCCGACGCGACCCCACCCGACGCAACCCCACCCGATGACCCGTCGAGGCGGGCGGTTACGGCCGCTGCCCACTGGTCCCACTCGTCGGCGGCCAGGATGAGGTAGATCTCCTCGCGAGTCCCGAAATAGCGCATGATGTTGGACTTCGCCAGCCCGACGGCCTCCGCGACCGCCCCCAGGCTGACGTTCCGAACCCCGGAGGCCATGGCGAGATCGCGGGCGGCCGCAAGGATCTCCTCGCGCCGCTGCTGCTTGTGCTCCGGCCGCCTGGCCCGGACGAATGCCCGCTTCATGTCGCGCTCCAGCATAGGTGACCAGACTTTAGAGGACGACGTTCTCTTGTTAAGGAAACACCGTTCTGTTAGCGTCGGCATCCTACGGAGGGGAGAAACGTGTGACAGAGCTACGAATGCGGGTGAACGGCGTCACCCGGACCCTCGACATCGAGCCGTGGGTCAGCCTGCTCGACGCGCTGCGCGACCACCTCGGGCTGACCGGCCCGAAGAAGGGCTGCGACCAGGGTGCGTGCGGCGCGTGCACGGTTCTCGCGGACGGGGTGCGGATCAACGCCTGCCTGGCCCTGGCCGTGCAGTACGCGGACAAGGAGATCACCACGATCGAGGGGATCGCGAAGGGCGAGGACGGCACGCACCCGATGCAGGAGGCGTTCGTGCGCCATGACGGGTTCCAGTGCGGTTACTGCACCTCGGGCCAGATCTGCTCGGCCGTCGCCATGCTGACCGAGCACGCCGCCGGCATGCCCAGTGCCGTCACCCCCACAACAGAGCGCATCGAGCTGACCGATGACGAGATCAGGGAGCGCATGAGCGGGAACCTGTGCCGGTGCGGCGCCTACAACGGCATCCTCGACGCCATCAAGGACGTCGCCGCGCAGGAGGCGCCATGAAGCCGTTCGCGTACGTGAAGCCGCTCGACATCGACGAGGCCCTGCAAGCGGCCGGCCCCGCCGTCAAGTTCCTGGGCGGAGGGACGAATCTGGTCGACCTCATGCGCGAGGGCATCGAACTTCCCGAAACGCTGGTCGACCTCACCGGCCTGCCGCTCGACGAGGTGGACGAGCTGCCCGGCGGCGGCCTGCGGATCGGCGCGCTGGTACGCAACAGCGCGCTCGCCGCCGACCGCCGCGTCCGCGCCCGCTACCCGGTCCTGTCGCAGGCCGTGCTCGCCGGCGCCTCCCCCCAGCTGCGCAACATGGCCACCGTCGGCGGCAACCTGCTGCAACGTACCCGCTGCAACTACTTCTACGACCAGGCGCACGCCTGCAACAAGCGCGAGCCGGGCAGCGGCTGCGACGCGCTCGGCGGGTTCACCCGCGGGCACGCGGTCCTGGGCGTGAGCGAGAGCTGCATCGCCACGCATCCGTCCGACATGTGCGTGGCGATGGCCGCCCTGGACGCCACGGTCGAGGTGCGGAGCGTGCGCGGCACGCGGCGGATCCCCCTGGCCGACTTCCACCTGCTGCCGGGCGACACGCCGCAGGTCGAGAACGCGCTGGCCGAAGACGAGCTGATCACGGCGGTCGAGCTGCCGCCCGCGCCGGTCGCGGCCAACTCCCGTTACCGCAAGGTGCGGGACCGGGCGTCGTACGCGTTCGCCCTGGTCTCGGTGGCGGCGGCGCTGGAGGTGCGGGACGGGACCGTGACGGCGGTCCGTCTGGCGCTGGGCGGCGTCGCGACCAAGCCGTGGCGGGCCTTCGAGGCGGAACGGGTCCTGGTCGGCGGCCCGGCGACCGAGGAGGCGTTCGGCCGCGCGGCCGAGGCCGAGCTGGCGCCCGCGACGGTCCAGCCGGGCAACGCGTTCAAGGTGGACCTGGCCAGGGCCACGATCGTGGCGACGCTGAGGGAGCTGGCATGAGCATCAAGACGTTGAGGGACCCGGCATGAGCATCGAGACGTTGAGGGACCCGGCATGAGCATCAAGTACGTCGGCCGCCCCGTCGACCGGCTCGACGGCCGGGACAAGACCACCGGACGGGCCCGCTTCGCGGCGGAGCACGACTATCCGGACCTCGCCCACGCCGCCCTCGTACACTCCACGATCGCCCGGGGCCGCATCACCGCCGTCGACGCGGACGCGGCCCGCGCGGCGAAGGGCGTGATCGAGGTCCTCACCCACGAGAACGCTCCCGCCATGAAACCCCCGCCCTCCCGGAGCCTGCTGAACCTCAGCACGATGGTCATCGGGACGTCGGTCAACTACCTGGCCACGGACGAGGTGCACTGGAACGGCCAGCCCGTGGCGGTCGTGGTGGCCGAGTCGCCCGAGGCCGCGCGGCACGCGGCGGGCCTGGTGCGGATCACGTACGAGGAGCTGCCCGCCGTGGTGGACTTCGCGGCCGAGGAGCCGAACGCCACCCCGCAGAAGGGCAACGCGCTGATGCCGGCGGCGGCGAACAAGGGGGACGCGGAGGCGGCGCTGGCGGCCGCGGCGGTCTCGGTGGATCTGCGCTTCACCACGCCGCCGCACAACCACAACGCGATCGAGCCGCACGCGACGACCGCCGTGTGGGACGGCGACCGCCTGACCCTGCACGAGAGCACCCAGAGCATCACGTGGCTGCGCAGCCATCTCGCGCAGCGGTTCGGCGTTCCCGAGCGGAACATCCACGTGCTGTCCCCTTACGTGGGCGGCGGGTTCGGCGGCAAGGGCTCGGTGTGGGCGGGCACGCTGCTCGCCGTGCTGGCCGCCCGGGCCACCAAGCGCCCGGTACGGCTGGCGCTCACCCGGGCGGGCGTCTACCACACGGTGGGCGGCCGGACCCCGAGCACCCAGCGGGTCGCGCTGGGCGCGGACTCCGGCGGGAAGCTGACCGCGCTGATCCACACCAGCGTCGCCAGGACGGGCCGGGTCGGCGGTGGCGGCGAGCAGATCACCTCGGCCTCCCGGCACCTGTACGACTCCCCGAACATCCGCCTGCGCCAGAGCCTCGTCCAGCTCGACCTGATCTCCAACACGTTCATGCGGGCCCCGGGCGAGTCCATCGGCACCTATGCCCTGGAATCGGCCATGGACGAGCTGGCCTGCGAGCTGGGCATGGATCCGATCGAGCTGCGGATGCTCAACGAGCCGGCGCGAAACCCGATGGACGGCAAACGGTTCGCGCACCGGATGTTGCGCGAGGCGTACGAGGTGGGGGCGGAGCGGTTCGGTTGGCGTGAGCGCGATCCGCGGCCCGGCTCGATGCGCGACGGGCGGTGGCTGGTCGGCATGGGGGTGGCGTCGGCGTACCACCCGGCGTTCCAGCTCCCGGCGAGCGTCACCGTGCGGCTGGGCGCGGACGGCGGGGTCGTGGTGCGGTGCGGCCTGCACGAGATCGGCGTGGGCGCGGCGACCGTGCAGGCGCAGATCGCCGCGGACGAGCTGGGGGTGCCGTTGGAGTCGGTACGCGTCGAGATCGGCGACTCCGAGCTCCCCCAGGGCCCGATGGCGGGCGGTTCCGGGCAGACGGCGAGCGCGGCGGCCAGCGTGCTGGAGGCCTGCCGCAAGCTGCGGCGTTCCGCACTCGACCTGGCGCGCAAGTCGCCGGACTCCCCGCTGCGCGGCGTGCGCGATCCGCAGGCCCGCGACGGCGGCCTCTACCAGGGGTCCAGAGGCGAGACGTACGCGGCGATCCTGACCCGGGCGGGCCGTGACCACCTGGAGGCCGCGGCCGGGGGCGGCATGCTGAGGTTCATGGCGAAGACCGTGCGCGACCGCCGCCGGTGGGTGAAGGCCGCGAGCGGGGCGCACTTCTGCGAGGTGCGGGTGGACCGCGACACGGGCGAGGTACGGGTCTCGCGCTGGACGGGCGTGTTCGACGTCGGCACCGTGATCAACGAGAAGACGGTGGCCAGCCAGCTGCGCGGGGGCATCGTGATGGGCATCGGCCTGGCGCTGTCGGAGGAGACGCTGGTCGATCCGCGCAGCGGGCGGATCGTCAACGCGAGCCTGGCCGACTACCACGTGCCCGTGCACGCCGACGTCCCGCGCATCGACGTGCACTGCCTGGACGAGCCGGACCCGACGATGCCGCTGGGGCTGGTCGGGGTGGGCGAGGTCGGCATCACGGGTGTGGGCGCGGCCGTGGCGAACGCCGTGCGCCACGCCACCGGCAAACGCGTCACGGACCTGCCGATCACGCTCGACAAGCTGCTCCCGCTGTGAGCTTGCGTCGTCTCCTCGGTGGGAAGGCACCGGTGGACCCATGTGATCGACGCCGAGGAATCGACGCTGAGGAGACGACCATGTCCCGTCCGCCTGTCCCGCCGTTCACCGAGGAGACCGCGCGCGTCAAAGTGCAGGCCGCCGAGGACGCCTGGAACACCTGCGACCCCGACCGCGTCGCGCTCGCGTACACGGAGGACTCGGTGTGGCGCAACCGCGACGAGTTCGTGACCGGCCGTGACGCGATCAGGGACTTCCTGCGCCGCAAATGGGAACGGGAGCTGGACTACTCCCTGCGCAAGGAGCTGTGGGGCGTGCTGGGCGACCGCATCGCGGTCCGGTTCCAGTACGAGTGCCGCGACGCCTCGGGGCAGTGGTGGCGCAGCTACGGCAACGAGCAGTGGGAGTTCGACGAGTCGGGGCTGATGCGGCGCAGGGAGGCGAGCATCAACGACGTGCGCATCGAGGAGAGCGAGCGCCGCATCTTCGGGCCGCGCGGCGACGACGAGCAAGGCGTGGACGTGCTGCCGCTCAGATGAGGTAACGCAGCCACAGGTACGGCACCGACAGCGTGACGGTCACGAGCGTGACGACCAGCCCGTACTTGGTGAACTGCCAGAAGCTGATCGGGGTGCCGTTGCGGGCGGCGATGCCGATGACGACGACGTTGGCCGCCGCCCCGACTGCCGTGGCGTTCCCGCCCAGGTCGGCCCCGATGGCCAGCGCCCACCACAGCACCTGGGCGGGGCCGTTGCCCCCGTTGGCCTGGACGAGGTCGGCCACGATGGGGCTCATGGTGGCGACGTACGGGATGTTGTCCACGACGGCGGACAGCCCGGCCGAGACCCACAGCAGCAGCATCGTGGTCAGGCCGAGCCGGCCGCCGGTGGCCTCGGAGGCGGCCTTCGAGATCTGGCCGATCACCCCGGTCTCCACCAGCGCCCCCACCATGACGAACAGCCCCGCGAAGAACACCAGCGTCGGCCACTCGACCTCGCGGATGGCCTCCTCGGTCGTCACCCTGGTGGCCGCCACCAGCACCCCCGCGCCCAGCAGCGCCACGACCGACGGCGCGTAGTGCAGCACGGGATGCAGCACGAACGCGGCCAGCACCAGGGCCAGCACGGCGAGCGACTGCCACAGGAGCTTGCGGTCGGCGATGGCCTCCCGCTCGTTCAGCGACATGATCTCCGCGACCCGCTCGGGGTCGTAGCTGAACGACGCCCTGAACAACCACCGGCACAGCCCGACGAACACCACCACCAGCACGACGATCAGCGGCGCCAGGTGCGCGAGGAAGTCGTTGAACGTCAGGCCGCCGCGGCTGCCGATGATGATGTTCGGCGGGTCGCCGACCAGCGTGGACGCGCCGCCGATGTTGGACGCCATGGCCTCGGCGATCAGGTACGGCGCCACCGGCAGCGCCAGCCGCTCGCACACCAGGAACGTCACGGGGGCGATCAGCAGCACGGTGGTGACGTTGTCCAGCAGCGCGGAGGCGGAGGCGGTGATCACGATCAGCAGCGCCATGAGCCGGAACGGCTGCCCGCGAGCCCGCTTGGCCGACCAGATCGCCAAATATTCGAATATCCCGGTCTGTTTCAGGACACCGACGATGACCATCATGCCGAGCAGCAGGAAGATCACGTTCCAGTCGATCCCCGTGTGCTCGTCGAAGAACGCCGCGCTCCCGTCGGTGGCGTGGATCAGCAGCATGACCCCCGCCCCGCCGAGCGCCGCCGCGACCCGGTGCAGCTTCTCGGTGGCGATCAGCGTGTACGCGAAGAGGAAGGCGGCCACCGCCACCCAGGCGGTGGCGGTCATGGCGACTCGATGAGCATGAGGGGCGACCTCCGGGAACGACGGCACGATTGCCGACCAGACTTCCCGGCACACCCATCAGGAACATATCAAAATGCATCAAAGCCGCACTATGTTGCCGCGCTATGCGACCGCGCCGTAGGAGGGCTTGCCGGCCCACTCGTACGTGACGTACACGACGCCGGCGTCGGTGGCGGTCGATCCGGTGAGCTTCAGCCCGGCCGGAGCGGTCCCCTCGGCGAAGAGCCGCTTGCCCTCGCCGAGGATGACGGGGAAGACCAGCAGGCGGTACTCGTCGATCAGCTCGGCCCGCTGCAGCGTGCGGAGGAGGTCGCTGCTGCCCTGGACGAGGATCTCGCCGTCGGTGCTCTTCTTGAGCTCGGCCACCGTCTCGGCCGCCTCACCCACCAGGACCCGCGTGTTGCGCCACTCGGCCGTCATCGGCGTCCTCGTGGTGACGTACTTCGGCATGCCGTTGATCTTGGCGCCGCCCTCCTCGTCGGGCACGTCGGGCCAGTACGACGAAAGGATGTCGTACGACCGGCGGCCCAGGAGCATGCCGTCCGCCCGTTCGAGCTGCTCCCCCATGATGCGGCCGAACCCCTCGTCCACGTACGGCGGCAGCCAGCCGCCGTGCGGGAAGTCGTTGGAGTCGTCCTCGCCGGGTCCGCCGGGGCCCTGCATGATGCCGTCAAGGGACAGGAAAGTGGAAACCACCAGCTTGCTCGCCATTTTCGCCACTCCATCTCGCCGTGAAGGTCCTTGTTTCTGTGGCTTCAGCCTGGCGGACAGCGTTTAAGGATTCCTTACGGCTTCCCTAAGGCCTACGCGGCGTCGCGGTGGTGGCCGTGGTACGGCGGGGCGAGATCGGCGCCGCGCGGCCCCGACAGCGTGGCGCGCAGGTCCGCCATCTGGATGGTCCGGCTGATGTCGGTAGGGGTCAGCAGACCGATCAGCCGCCCGGCCGGGTCGAGCACGACCGCGCGCCCGTCGGCGCTCCCCTCCATCCTGGCCAGCAGGTCGGTCAGCGGCTCGTCGGGCCGGGCCCGCGGCACCTCCTCCGGCGGGCAGGCGATGTCGGCGAGCCGGGTCGTGTCCCGGTGCTCCGGCTCGACCCGGCGGATCCGGTTGAGCGTCACCAGGCCGGCGAAGGTCCCGTCCGGGGTGACCAGCGGATACGTGGACAGCCGGTGCCGCATCACGACCCGGTCGATGAGCCCGGACACGGTCTCGTCCGGCGAGGCGACCACGGGGTGCCCCGACATCGCGTCCGCGACGCGGACCCCGTGCAGCGCGGTGCCGAGCCGGGTCTGCTGCTCCTCGGCGCTGGCGGCGTTCACCAGGAAGAGGCCGATCAGCGCCAGCCACAGCCCGTCGAAGCTGCGCCCGGTGGCCACCTGCAGGAAGCCGATCGCGATGAGCACATATCCGAACCAGCGCCCGGCCCGGGCCGCGGCGATCGCCGCCCGCGCCCGGTCGTGCCACCGCGCCCACAGGATCGCCCGCAGCACCCGCCCGCCGTCCAGCGGGGCGGCCGGGACCAGGTTGAAGATGGCGAGGAGCACGTTCACCCCGGCCAGGTAGGCGAACATGCCGCCCAGCAGCGCCGCCCCGGAGACCAGGCCAGAGATGAGCAGGGCGATCGCCCCGAACACCACGCCCGCCAGCAGGCTCGTCGCGGGCCCCACCACGGCGATCTTCAGATCCGCGCCCGGCGAACGCGGTTCACCGCGTAGCTCCGCGACCCCGCCCAGCAGCCAGAGCGTGATCCGCGACACCTCGACGCCCTCGTGCCGGGCCATGAGCGCGTGCGCCAGCTCGTGCGCGAGCAGCGAGGCCATGAACAGCACCGCCGCCGCCAGCCCGGCCAGCACGTACGCGACCCGCGGGTAGCCGGGGAAGACCGCGGGGAACCGTCCGAAGCCCAGCCCGAACACCAGGATCGCGACGATCACCAGCACGCTGATGTTGAGCCCCACCCGCACGCCCCCGATGCGGCCCAGAGGGATGGATGAACGCATCTCGCCTCCCCTGCGGCTTGATTTGTTCGCTCAAGTGCAACCTGCCCGCAAAAGCGCAGCTCAAGCCCTGTTCAGGAAGTGCCGAGCAGCCCCGCCAGCTCGGCGAACGCGGTGGCCGCGGGGAGCGGGTCGGCCGGGAGGGCCAGCAGGATGGTGCGCTCGGAGGCCGGTTCGAGAGGGACGGCGTGGACGCCCGGGTGGTGGGCGGGCAGCGACAGCTCGGGGACGACGGTCACGCCGAGCCCTTCGGCGACCATGGCGAGGATGCTGCCGGTGTCGCGGACGCGGTAGTGGCAGCGCAGGCTCGTCCCCGCCGCCCGCGCCAGGGCCGTGATCAGCGGCTCGCAGCCGCCCGTCGACATGATGAACGGGTGCCTGGCCAGCTCGGCGACCGGCACGGAAGCACGTTCGGCCAGCGCGTGACCGCTGGGCAGGACGGCCAGCATCCGGTCGGTGGCCAGCGGGCGCGTGACCAGCCCCGCCACGTCGGCGGCCATGTCGGCGGGCACGGCGCCGTCCGAGAGGGTGCCGACGTCGGCGGCCCCGGTCCGGCCAGTCGAGCACCTCCCCGTCCGACCCCTCGATCACGGTGAGCCGCACGCGCGGGTGCGACTCACCGTAAAGCCGCAGAATTCGCGGCAACAGGCGCGCGTTGGCGCTGGGGATGACGCCCACGCGCAGGCTGCCAGTGTCCGCCCCGCGCGCCGCGGCCACCTCCTGCTCCAGCGCTTCGAGCTGGGTGAGGATGAGCGTGGCGCGGCGGTGGACGGCCCGCCCGGCGCCGGTCAGGCTCACCCCGTGGCTCCCCCTGACGAGCAGGGAGAGGCCGAGCTCGCTCTCCAGGCCGCGCAGGGCGTGGCTGACCGCGGACTGCGTGGTGTTCAGCTCCTCGGCCGCGCGGGTCATGTTGCCGGTACGCGCGACCGCCAGCAGGATCCTGAGCTGCGTGAACGTCATAGCGCCGCGCGCAGCAACCCCACGACCAGCGGGTGCGGCCGTCCGGGCAGCGATCTCGTCTGCGGCACGAAGAGCGTGGCCAGGTAGAACGGGTGGCCGGGCAGCTCCAGCACCCGGGCCTCGCCGCTGTCGTCCACGCCCGTCACGCGCAGGCCGCCCTCGTGCAGGGCGCTCTGGTGGGCCGGGTTGAGGCCGAAATTGCAGTAGTACTGCTCCTTGACCTCGCTCTCCCCGTACAGGGCCGCCACCATGGAGCCTGGCGTGAGCGTGACCGGCATGGTCCGGCCCGCGAGGGAGCAGGTCAGCTCCGAAATGAACAGGTCGGACGCGTACGGGTCGTACTCGGCGTGCTGCGCGTCCTCGAACCCGAGCACGTGGCGGGCGTACTCGATCACCATGTGCTGGCTGCCGCCGCACGTCCCCAGGGTGGGCACGCCGTGCTCGCGAGCGTGCCGGAGCGCGACCAGCGCGCCGCGCAGGCTGCGGTACGGGCTCCCAGGGGCGCACCACAGCACGTCGGCGGCCCGCACGCCGGACAGATCCGATTCGAGCGGCTCGGTGGCCAGCCAGCGGACCTCGACCGTGATTCCCAGGTGATCGGCGGCGTGGCCCAGCGCGTCGTCGGTGGCCACGTGCGGGACGAACGTCCTGTCGCGGTCCCCGACGACCGCGACCTTCAGCGAGGACTTCATGCGCCCACTATGCGGGGGCCAAGGCATGAACACCAATACTGATCTGCGCAAACGTCATGAGTGAACACTCATGAACGGCAGCATGACCTCCACGCGCGTCCCGGCCCCGGGCTCGCCGCCGACCACGCAGATCCCGCCCAGCTCCGCCGCCCGCTCGCGCATCGAGCCGAGCCCCACGCCCGCGCGATGCTCCTCGGGCATCCCCTTGCCGTCGTCGGCGATCAGCACGCGCAGCACCGACCGCTCCCGCTGCAGGACGATCCGGCAGCTGGACGCCTGGGCGTGCCGCCGGACGTTGGTGAGCGCCTCCTGGATGATCCGGTAGACCGCCACCTCGACGGCCGCGGGCAGCTCCGACAGCTCGCCCTGCACCTCGACCTCCGCCGGCGGCTCCGACTGCCCGGCCAGGTCGCCGATCGCGCGGACCAGGCCCAGGTCGTCGAGGGCGGGCGGGCGCAGGCCGTACACGAGCTCGCGGATGTCCCCCGTGACCGCGCCCATGCCCGTGTGCAGCTCGCGCAGCAGCTCGTCGGCGGCCTCAGGGGACTTCTTGAGGCTGAGCCTGGCCATGTTGATGGTCATCGCCATGGCCGAGAGGGTCTGGCCGAGCCCGTCGTGCAGGTCGCGGCGCAGGCGGCGGCGCTCCTCCTCCCTCGTCGTCAGGATGCGCTCCCTGGAACGTTGCAGGTCCGCCGCCATCCGCACCGCGTGCGCCACGTCCGCGGCGTACGGGGTGAGCGTGGCCAGCACCCGCTCGTTGTGCGCGGCGGGGAAGCGGCGCGGGCCAGGCGGGCCGACGAGCAGGCGGCCGACCCGCTCCCCGTGCCAGACCAGCGGCACCTCGCGGGGAACCGGGCCCACCCGACCGTTCTCCACGTAGCGGGGCTCGCCGTCGGCCACCTCCACGGCCACGCCCTCGACCGCTAGGCCGTCGCGCAGCACGCTCACCACCGAGGTCAGCGCCTTGGCCGGGTCGCCGCGCCGGACCGCCTGGGTCAGGCGCTCGGCCAGCACTCCGGGGTCGCCGACGGCGCCGTACAGGAGCCGGTCCACGGCCTGCTGCAGCGCCCGCCGCAGCGGCTGGAAGAAGGCGCCCGCGAACAGCGCGGCGGCGATCCCGGCCACCTGGCCGTACCCGGAGACGAGCAGGCCGGACAGCGCGCCCGCGCCGAAGTAGACGGCGCTGACCACGGCCACCACGCCGGCGGCCACGAACGCCCGGCTGATCACCGTGTCGATGCCGTAGAGCCGGTACCGCATCACCGAGAACGCCATCGCGACCGGGATGATCGCCGCCCAGCCGAACGCGATCCACGTGAGCGCGGGCACGAACGCGGCCACGACCAGGAACACGATGTAGCCGGCGAACGCCAGCAGCGGCCAGCCGATCTGCCGCCTGGTGACGGAGTCCGCGTGCCGCAACCGCACCGCCAGCGACAGCGCCGACAGCGCCATGGCGACGTAGATGCCCGTCCAGGCGATCGCCGAGACCGTCTGCGCGTACGGGGCCAGCGCGGGGATCTGCAGCGGGTTCGGGATGACCTGGGGGTACGGGTACGCCTCGACGGGCCCCGGCACGCGGAACACGCTGCGCAGGAAGTCGGCCGTGATGGAGGCCGCGCCCAGCGCCAGGGCCAGGCGCCAGCGCGGCGAGGGCAGCCGGCCGTCGGGCGAGTACAGCGGCAGCACCATCGTGAGCGTCACGCCGCACACCGCCCAGCCGAGGTGGCCCGGCAGCCGCAGGTAGCCCGCGAGGACGAGGTCGCCGCCCGCGGCGGCGTGGAACATCATCGCCTGCGCGAAGTCGCTGACGGCGGCGGCCAGGCCGCCCGCGCACATCAGCCACGCCAGGTTGAGGCGGGGCCGGTGGAAGATGAGGAACGCGCCGACCGCGGGGAACGTCAGCGCGGCGGCCGTCTGCGGGGACACCGTCCGTTCGGGCGTCCACGCCTCGGGCAGTCCGGCCCAGATCAGCAGCGCGACCACGGTGAGCGCCGGCGACACCACCGCCATGGTCACGGAGGCGACCCTCACCCCCCGTGCCGGCTTCTCGTCATCGGCGACCTCGGCGAATCCCCCAGCCATCCCGCGCTCCGCCTCTCCGATCCCCGGCACGCCTCCCGTAGAAGAGGATTATGACCCCTTAATCGGGATGAATCCGTACGGCGTTTCCGGGACGTTATCCGCGGAGCCCTGCCCTGACCCGCGATCGCCGCTGAGCCAGGGCAGGGAGCATCGGTGCTACCCGACGGTAACCGTGGCCTTGGCGGCGACCGTCGTGCCCGCCACCTGACCGTTCACCGTGAACGTGCCCGGCTGGGCGTACTTGTCAGGGCTGATCGCCTCCCAGGTGACCTCGACGGAGCCGTCCTTCGACCCGTCGTTGTACGTCGCCACGACGGTCCCGGGCAGCGAGGGAGCGACCCCGGCCCGGGTGGCGACGGCCTCCTCGGCGATCGAGGTGATCGTCACCGCCGAGGTCGTGCGGACGTACACGGTGGCCTGGGCGGGCCGGCGCACGCCCTCGGCCAGGCCGACGACCGTGAAGCTGGTGCCGCCGGTCTTGACCTGGTCGGCCGTCACCTGCTGCCAGGTGACGGCGGCCGAGCTGCGGGTGCCGTCCGCGTAGAGGGTCTCCACGGTGGCGGGCAGCTTCGGCAGCGTGCCGGCCAGGGTGGGGACGTGCACGGGGCGCACGGAGTCCGGCGGGACCTCGTACACCTTGGCCTCCAGCAGGCCGACCGACGCCCCGCCGGCCTCGAGCTGGACGCGCAGCTTCGAGGTCGTCACGGTGTCGAACGCGACCGTGTTGTAGGCGTCCGCCGCCTTCGGGTAGGAGGCGGCGCCGGTGACGTCCTCGAACGAGTCGCCGTCCCAGTACTGGATCTTCCACGAGGCGGGGACGCGCACGCCGCCGCCGTCGTCGAAGAAGTACACGTCGCTCTTGTCGACCCGCACCGCCGACGGCCATTCGAGCTGCACCCACTGCGTGCCCTGCTGCGGCCAGGTGCCCCAGCGCGGGTTGGCGCCGTCGTTGGAGCGCGGCGGGTCGATGCCGTCGTTGATCGCGGTGACCTTCTCCCACGGCGAGGTGTAGGAGGCCGTGGGCGTGGCCTTGGGAGCCACGTTCACCTGCGCGGCCTGCGGCGTCGCGGTCACGGTCACGGTCGTGGAGCTGCTCTTCTCGCCGTCCGTGGCCGTGAGCTTCAGCCGGTACGCGCCCGCCTCGGAGAAGGAGACCACCGTGTCGGTGCCCGTCGGGTTGGTGAAGAACGCCTCTCCTGGCCCGTCCACCTTGGCCCACTGGGTCGTGAGCCTGCCCGACGGCAACGCGTCGTCCTTGACCACCGCGTCGAACCTGGCCTGGCCCGGGCGGCTGAACGTGGGGTCGGGCACGACCACCACGGACGGCGCCTTGTTGGCGACCGGCCCGGCGCCGGCGCCCGTCAGGTCTGCCTGCACCTCCTTCAGCCCCGTCGCGTAACCGGGCTGGTGGGTGACCAGCACCCGCAGCTTCTGCGTCGTGACCGCCGGGAAGCGGACCACGTTGAGGTTGGCCCGCGGGTGGGCCGGCTTCCTGGCCTGGCCCGGCACGTCCTTCCAGGTGTCGCCGTCCTGGTACTGCACCGTGTAGAAGGCGGGCTCGCGGTAGCCGCCCGCCTTGCGGTCGTTGGAGAAGTACAGCTTGACCTGGTCGACCTTCTGGGCCGAGCCGAGGTCCGCCGCCAGCCAGTCCTGAGCGTTTCCGGAGCCCTTGCTGCCCCAGTACGGCTCGTTGATCGTGAAGCCGTCCACCGCGCCGGCCGGGTCGCCGTGGGAGGCGGTGGCGGACTTGACCAGGTTCGGGCGGGTGGAGCGCAGGTCCACGCCGGCCTTCTGGAACAGGTCCTCGACGCGGTCGCCCGTCAGCTCGACCTGGGCGGGGGCCTTCATCGAGGCGGCCTTCTCGGCGTACACGACCTGACCGCCCTCGACCTTGCCCGTGGCCGGGTCCCAGACGGCGTGTGCCAGCCCCGACAGGGTGACCTTGCGCTTGCCGTCGATCAGGATCGAGTATCCCTCGGGCATCCCGGCGTAGTGCTTGGTGCCGTCGCCCGGCTTGTCCCAGACGATGGTCAGGTCACGGCCCCGGTAGTTGATGCCGTTGACGCTGAAGTGGTCCCAGCCGATGTCCACCGGCCAGAGCTCGACCTTGCCGTCCGAACGCGGGCGCAGGCCCATGACGTCCTCGATGACGGTCCAGTTGCTGCTGCCCAGGATCGTGTGGTGGATCCAGGAGCGGTAGCCGATGGACTTGGTGCTCTGGTTCCAGTCGGCCCAGAACTCGTTGGCGTCGGGGTAGCGGGTGTCGCCGCCGACGTACTGCGACCAGGCGTTCCAGTACAGGAGCTGCTTGTACTGGTCGGCGGTGATGTACGGCGAGGCGTACTGCCGCAGCGCCTTGGAGAACAGCGCGAAGTTCCGGGTGGAGTTGATCTGCGAGAAGTTGTTGGAGCCGGGGTTACCGGCGGCCGCGGCCTCCGCCTTGTCCTTCTGGTTGGCGGTGTACGCCGGGAAGATCGGATATTCCGCCGGGTCCGTCCACAGGCGCAGCGCCTCCCGGTACTTCGGGTCGTCCGTCGGCACGAGCCCGGTGGCGTACGGGATGTAGTTGTTGGACTCCTTCCACGGGATCAGGTTGCCCGTCTGGAGGTCGCGGTGCTTGAACAGCTTGGCCTGGTCGTCCCAGAGCAGCGTGAGGATGCCGTTCCTGACCTTGTCGGCCACGCCGCGCATCTCGGCCGCGTTTTTTCCCCAACCAACCGGCCCCGACCGACCTCCCAGGGTCGCGTCGCCCGCCAGCTCGTACGCCTGCGCCGCCGCCATCGCGTTGGCGTACACGTACGCGCCTTCGAGCCGCTCGTTCGCCCGCCCGTAGTAGTGGAACGACACCGCGTCGGCGTCGTTGCCGGTCATGTACTCCCGGTCGTACTCGATGACCCCGTTCTTGTTGGAGTCATAGGCGTTGAGCTGCCCGTACACGTCCTTCTCGGCGTAGCGGGCCAGGTTGCGCAGGATCGACGGCTGGCCGCCGTGGATCTGGTAGCTCTCCAGGGCCGCGGCCGAGATGTACTGCGTGTAGCTGTTCGACCAGTTCTCGGGGTCGCCCGGGTTGTCGGTGTACTTGGAGTTGCGCGAGACCTCGCCCGCCGACACCCACGGCCCGTACGAGTAGATCGGGTCCCGCAGGTACTTCAGGTCCTGCACGAACATCGGCACGGTCAGCACGATCGCGTTGTTGTAGCCCAGCGCGCCCTCGACCGACGTGGGGAACTGAAAGTCGTTCCCGGGGATGTCGGCGTCGAGGAAGTTGAAGCGCATGAGCCACCAGCGGTAGTACACGAACTTCTTGATGTTCTCGTCGGGCACGTCGATGTAGGGCAGGTTCTCGGCCCACCAGGCGTTGTAGTCCTGGAGCTGGCGCCTCAGCGCCTTCTCGGGCGAGCGGCCCTTGTAGCCGTCGTACTCGGCCCGTGACCCGGGCAGCTCGTCGGTGACGAAGCCCATCTGCACCTTGGTGCGCACGGTCTTGCCCGGCTCGACCGTCAGCGAGCCCTTGAGCGTGCCGTCGGAGACCTTCAGCCCGTCACCGCTGAGCCGGGGGAAGATCGTGGTCAGCTTGTTCTTGGCCCAGACGGTCCCGGTCAGCTCGCGGTCGCCGTCGGGCGTGCTGGTGTACGGCGAGGTCACGGTGATCGGCACGGAGCGCGCCGCGGACCCGGTGTTGGTGATCTCCAGCGTCGTCACGGCCACGTTCTCGTGGGTGATGAACTTCTTCACCCCGACCGACAGGCCGTCACCCGTGTACCGCCCGGTCCAGTGGCTGGGCATCTGCAGGCGCTTGGAGACGTCCTCGGCGAGCTGGGTGCCCAGCGAGACCTCGTACGCGCCGCGGTTGTCGATGCTCTCCCAATACGCCACGAACCCGCCGAAGCCGACGACCGAGGGATCGTGCTCCTTCATGAACAGCGCCCGCCCGCGCGTCATCAACCACGGGCCCGCCGGATCGTCGCCGGGGCGGGCCAGCATGCGGTCGATCCAGTACGAGTCGCCGCCCTTCTCCTTCTTGTAGATCTCCTCCATCATCTTGCGGGGGTGGTACGCCACGGGTTCGGCGGGCACCGGGTCTGCGCCCGTGAACACCGGCATCCCCAGGTCGTCCTGGGCGGCGTACGAAGGTGACGCGGCAAGCGAAGCTGTGAGCGTTAACACAGCCAAGCACACCAACGGTTTACGCACTTGCCTCTCCTAGATCGGTAGCCAGACACGCATGGTCGCGGGGCCGCGGTTGCCCCACCGGTGGTAGGGCACGAGCCGGAGCCTGACGTCGGCGCCACCCGCCTGCCCGTCGGAGGCGGGCGCGTACGGCCAGCCGTTGCCGGCGCCGGCGCCCAGCGACGCCTCCACCTCCAGCTCCACCACGCCGTCCGCCTCGTGGTGCTCCACGGGCGGCTGGACCCGCGCGGTCAGGTCGCCCAGCGCCGGCTCGTCGGCCACCGACTCGGCGCAGTAGACCAGCGGCCCCCGCTCCACCGCCGCGCTCCCCCGCAGCGCGTCGATCCGCCGGTCGGGCATCGTCCACCTGGGCGCCATCGGCAGCTCCAGCCGGATCTCGTCACCGGCCCGCCACGGCCCCTCGACGTAGGCGTAACCGGGATCGACCGGGCGTACCGCCGGGCTCTCCGCCAGCGGCGCCTCCGGCGAGGAGGCCGGGACGTGGGCGAGCGTGGCGTCTGTGGCCCAGGCGGGGACGCGCAGCCCGATCCGGCCCTCGCCGCCCTCCAGCACCCGCACGCTCACCGAGCCGGTCCACGGGTAGCCGGTCTCCACGCGTACCGCCAGGCCGTCGTGCCGGATCTCCGACGGCGTGTGGTGGTGGATCTGGATCCCGTCCGAGGTGGTCGTGGCCACGTACGCGGCCAGCGAGGCCATCGTGCGGGCGATGTTGTTCGGGCAGCAGGACACGTCGAACCAGGGCGAGCGCAGCCCGCCCTCCGCGGCGTGGTTGACCCCCTCCAGCGGCACCGCCGGCACCCGCACCTGCAGCGGGTTGGCGTAGAAGAACGACTTGCCGTCCAGCGCCACCCCCGTGGCGAGCATGTTGTACAGGGTGCGCTCGGCGAGGTCGGCGTAGCGGACGTCGCCCGTGGCCAGCAGCAGCCGGTGCGCCAGCATGACGGAGGCGATGCTCGCGCAGGTCTCGTTGTAGGCCCGGTCCGGCGGCAGCTCGTAGTCCTCGCCGTACGACTCGTCGGCATGCCTCGAGCCCATGCCGCCGGTCAGGTGGGTACGCCGGGCCACCGTGCGCTCCCACTGGGACTCGATCGCCTTCAGCAGCTCCTGGTCGCCGGTCTCGACCGCCACGTCCACCACGCCGGAGGCGAGATAGAGCGCGCGCACCGCGTGCCCGCGGAACACCTGGGCCTGCCTGACCGGGATGTCGTCCTGGTAGTAGATGCGCCCGAAGGGGATGTCGGCGAGCGCGGGCAGGCCGCGGCGCTCGACGAAGCGGCGGGCCATCTCCAGGTAGCGCTCGGTGCCGGTCACGCGGTAGAGCTCGACGAGGGCCATCTCGATCACCGGGTGGCCGCAGGTCTGGGTGCCCTCCATGAAGCGGCGGCACACGTGGTCGGCGGCCTTGATCACGACCTGGGTGAGCTGGTCCTCGCCGTGCATGCGCAGGCGGGCGACCCCGGCCTGGATCAGGTGCCCGTAGCAGTAGAGCTCGTGGCCCCACTCGAAGTCGGTGTAGCGGCTGCCGGACCAGCGGGTGTTGATGTAGCCGTCGCCCTCCTGGGCCTGGGCCACGGTCTCGGCCAGCTCGGGCAGCGCCGGGTGGTCGGCCCAGGCCATGGCCTCCAGCAGCTTGTAGATCTCGGAGTCGCTGAACTCCCGCCCCCGGCGGGGCCGCTCGCCCCGGAAGTTGCCGATCCAGCCTTCTCGCTCTTCCCATTCCTGGCAGTGGGCGATCGTGACCTCGCGGTTGAGCGCGGCCCGGTCGCCCCAGAAGCCGGGGAGCAGCCGTACCGCGTCGAGGCCGAGGGGGGACAGGGCGCCCGATGAGGGCAGGACAGGGTTAGCCACGCAGAGCTCCTGACATGAATCCGCGCACGTAGTGGCGCTGCAGCACGATGAAGAGGATGAGACAGGGGAAGGCCATGACCATGACGCCGGCCTGGAGCATGCCGTAGTCGATGGCGCCGAACGTCTGCTGCGTCATGCTGACCACGGCCACCGGCAGGGTGAACGACGCGCCGTCATTGAGCAGGATGAGCGGCGCGAAGAAGTCGTTCCACGACGCCAGGAAGGCGAACAGGCCCACCGTGATCAGCGCGGGCCGCACGGCGTGCAGCAGGATCCTGGCGAACGCCCTGAACGTGCCGCAGCCGTCCACCAGCGCGGCCTCCTCCAGCTCGCGCGGCAGCGCCTCGAACGCGTTGCGCATCATGAACAGCGCGAACGGCAGCTGGAACATGACGAACACCAGCGAGAGCCCGACCAGGGAGTTCTGCAGGCCGAGGTAGCCGAGCAGCACGTAGAGCGGGATCAGGATCGTCGCGTACGGCACCATGAGGATCGCCAGCGTGGCCAGGAACAGCAGGTTCTTGCCGGGGAAGTCGAAGCGGGCGAAGCCGTAGCCGCCGAGCGCGGAGACGACCAGCGTGCCCGCCACCGTCATCACCGAGACGAGCACGCTGTTGGTCGCGTACGTGCCGAGCCCCTCGCCGAAGCGGGCCATCTCCAGGTAGTTGCCCGGCTCCTCGAACGAGGCGTAGCCGCTCCACACCAGGGGGAACAGGAACAGCACCGCCAGGGCGGACAGCGTGAGGTAACGGCTCATCGCAGCCTCCGCATCATCAGCGTGTTGAGCCCGACGAGGGCGACCAGCAGGACGACCGAGAGCGCCGCCGCGCCGCCGAGGTCGAAGCGGAAGAACGCGTCGCGGTAGACGACCATGACCATCGAGACCGTGCTGTTGTCGGGGCCGCCGTTGGTGAAGACGAAGAACTGGTCGAAGGCCAGCAGCGAGCCGGTCACGCTGAGGATCAGCATCAGCGCCAGCGTCGGGCGCAGCAGCGGGAGGGTGATCTTGGTGAAGATCTGCCAGCGGTTGGCGCCGTCGCTCCTCGCGGCCTCGTACACCTCGGTCGGGATGGCCTGCAGGCCGGTCAGCAGGATGAGCATGTTGAACCCGGCGAAGCGCCACAGCACCAGGGTGATCGTGGAGAACAGCGCCATGTTCGGCGTGCCGATCCACTTGACCGGCTCGCTGGTGATGTGCAGCGTCTGGAGCAGGGGGTCGATGGGGCCGAAGTCGTTGTTCAGCATCCCGTAGAAGAGCAGACCGGCGGCGGCGAAGCCCACGGCGCCGGGCAGGAAGAACGCGGTCCTGAAGAAGCCGATGCCCGGCTTGCGGTCCTGCACCAGCATGGCGAGACCGAGCGCCACGGCCGACAGCAGGACGGTCGTGATGGCCGTGTACTTGAGCGTGAAGAGGATCGCGTCGATGAAGAGCGGGTTGTCGCCGATCTTGAGGTAGTTGTCGGGGGCGTTGAACGTGGCCTGACCGAGCAGGGGCCAGCGGTTCAGTGACATCCAGACGACCAGCACGAGGGGCGCGATGAAGAGCACGCCCACGATGACGGCCGTCGGAGCCGTGTACAGCCAGCCCTGTGCCTTCCTGCTCCGCCACCGGGCGGAAGGCGCGGAGTGCGCCGCCCGCCGCCCGGTTCGGTTCACCGTCAGAGTCATTGTTGAAGTGACTTCGTGATCTCGGCGTTGAGCTGGGGGAGTTTCGAGGCGTCACCGAACACGGCCTCGCGCGCGTAGCGCAGCCACGGACCCTGCGGGTCGTTGAAGGTCTGGCCGAAGCGCAGCGCGTACGGCGTCTGGCCCTTGGCCACCAGCGAGTTGATCAGCACCACGCGCGGGTCCTCCGCGGAGTACTTGTTCCTGGCCAGGTCGGTACGCGCGAGCACGTCCTTGTTCTTGGCCATGACCTCGACCTGGGCGTCGTCGGAGACCGTCCAGGACAGGAAGTCCCAGGCCGCGTCGGGGTTCTTGGACGTGGCGGAGATGCCGACGGAGTCGCCGCCCACGAACGTGGACTCGCCGCCGTCGGGGCCGGCGATCGGGGTGACGCCGATCTTCATGTCCTTGGGCATGAGACCGAGCGTGGTGGAGGGCATCGGCATGACGCCGATCTCGCCCTTGGGGAAGAAACCGGTCCAGGTCGGGCCCTGCTCCTCCTTGGCGGTCGGCCCGGTCACCTTCTTGTCGTACAGGTCGCGCCAGATCTTGAACACGTCGGTCATCGCGGCCTGGTCGTTGAGCGACTGGGTGCCCTCGGCGTTCATGACCTGGCCGCCGCCGGCCCAGACGGAGGGCCAGAATGTGAAGACGTAGCAGCCGCCGCAGTTGCCGCCGAAGAAGGTGCCGTGGACCTTGCCGTCCTTGCCGAGCTTCTCCTGGATCGTGGTCGCCTGCTGGGCGAACTCCTTCAGCGACTTCGGCCCCTGCTCCGGGTCGAGCCCGGCCTTCTGGTAGAGGTCCTTGTTCCAGAACCAGACCGACAGGTCGAGCGTGTGCGGGAGCGTGTACATCTTCCCGTCGAGCGTTCCGAGCTTCATGTGAGAGGGGGCCAGGCCGTCCTTGAACGGCAGCTTCGCGACCCTGTCCGTGATGTCCATGAACAGGCCCTGAGAGGTGTAGTTCGGGACGAAGATGACGTCGGCCGCGAACACGTCGGGGAGCTGCTTGGCACCGGCCGCCGCGGCGATGCGCGGCTGGTAGTTGTCGGTCGGGATGACGGTGAGCTTGACCTGAATGTTCTTGTGACTGCTGTTGTAGGCCTTGACCAGCCGCTCGCTCTGCGTCTGGGTGGCTGCACGGGTCCACATGGTGATCGTCACGGGACTCTCCGCCGACGGCGTGCTGCCCCCACCACCACCACCGCTGCCGCAGGCCGCCGCTGTGAGCGCTAACACACCGAGGAGGGAGATCCCGGCCAGCCTTCGTCTCATGTTGTGCTCCTGGACTTAAAGGTTTTCGGAAACGTAGAAGAAACAAGAGTCCATGTCAATGGGTGCTAGGGTTCTATGCAGTTCACAGGTGACGAAAAGGGTTTCGAAACATGGCGAGTAAGCGGGCGACCATCTCCGATGTGGCCTCGCTGGCGGGGGTCTCGATCGCCACGGCGTCCAAAGCACTCAACGGGCGCCAGGACGTGCGGGCCGCGACGCGCGAGCGGGTGCTCGCCGCCGCGGCGGAGCTCTCCTTCCAGCCGAACGCCCTGGCCAGGGGGCTGATCTCAGGACAGACGCGCACGGTCGGCCTGCTGACCTCCGACAGCGTCGGCCGGTTCGGCATTCCGGTGCTCCTCGGGGCGGAGGACGCGTTCGGGGCCGGCGAGATGGCCGTGCTGCTCTGCGACGCGCGCGGCGACGCGATCAGGGAGCAGCACCACGTGCGGGCGCTGCTGTCGCGCCGGGTGGACGGCCTGATCGTGGTGGGCGAGAGCACGAGCCCGCGGCCGTCGGTGAGCAAGGACCTGCCGGTGCCGGTCGTGTACGCCTACGGCCCCTCGGACGACCCGTCGGACGTGTCCTTCGTGCCGGACGACGTCGGCGCGGCCGCCATGGCCGTCAACCACCTGCTGGCGATGGGCCGGCGCAGGATCGCGCACATCACGGGGCCCACGCACTACAAGGCCTCACGCGACCGCGAGGAGGGCCTGCGCCAGGCGCTCGCGCAGGCGGGGCTGCCGCAGGCGGGGCAGACGCTGTCGGGCCCGTGGTCGCAGCGGTGGGGGCGGCACGCGGCCGAGATGCTGCTGATGGCCGAGCCGGAGGTCGACGCGGTGTTCTGCGGCAGCGACCAGATCGCGGCCGGCTTCGTGGAGACGGCCAGGGAACGCGGGCGGCGGGTGCCGGAGGACATCGCGGTGGTCGGCTACGACAACTGGGAGGTGCTGTCCACGGAGACCCGCCCCGCCCTGACCACCGTGGACATGAACCTGGAGCAGCTGGGGCGCACCGCGGCCCAGCACCTGTTCGCCGCCATCGACGGGAAGGCGACGCCCGGGGTGCACAAGATGCCCTGCCAGCTCGTGATCCGCGACTCCACCTCCCCGCCGGGCGTCTCCTGAGGCGGGCCCGTCAGGGGCAGCGGACGATCATGCCCGCGTACGACAGGTTCCCGCCGAACCCGAACAGCAGCATCGGCGCCCCGCGCCGGACCTCACCCCGCTCCAGCAGCTTGGACAGCGCCAGCGGCACGCTCGCGGCCGAGGTGTTGCCCGACTCGACCACGTCGCGCGCCACGATCGCGTTGACCGCGCCGAGCTTGGCCGCGACGGGCTCGATGATGCGCAGGTTCGCCTGGTGGAAGACCACCGCCGCCAGGTCCTCCGGCCGTACGCCGCCGCGCTCGCACGCCTTCCTGGCGATGTCGGGGAGCTGGGTGGTGGCCCAGCGGTAGACGGTCTGGCCGTCCTGGGAGAAGCGGGTCGGGGTGCCCTCGATGCGTACGGCGGCGCCCAGCTCCGGCGCGGAGCCCCACACCACTGGGCCGATCTCGGCCTCCGGAGCGGCGCTGATCACGGCCGCCCCCGCGCCGTCGCCGGTCAGGACGCACGTGGTCCGGTCGGTCCAGTCGGTGACGGCCGTCATCTTGTCCGCCCCCACGACCAGGGCGTTCGTGGCCGCGCCGGCGCGGATGGCGTGGTCGGCCACGGCCAGGGCGTGGGTGAAGCCGGAGCACGACACGCCGACGTCCATCAGCCCCGCGCCGGGCACGCCGAGCCGGGCGGCGACGCGGGAGGCGATGTTCGGGGCGCGCTCGGTCTGGGTGCAGGTGGCGATCAGGAGGAGGTCGATGTCGGCGGCGTCCAGGCCGCTCGCCGTCAGGGCCTTCGCGGCGGCGTGGTGGGCCAGGTCGGCCACGGTCTCGTCGGGTTCGGCCACGTGCCGGGTACGGATGCCGACGCGCTTGGTTATCCACTCGTCGTTGGTGTCCACCATGGCCGCCAGCTCATCATTTGTCAGGATTTTTGCTGGTTGATAGTGGCCTGTGGCGACAAGTCGTGATCCCGTCATGAGGCCGGACTATAGCAAGCGAACGTTCGGACGCTAAACTGCCCGCATGAGTCCCCGCAGATCCGTCGCCGAGGCCCTCGGCACGCGTGCGGCCATCCTGGAGCGCTCGGTCGCCATCGCCTCCGCGGAGGGGCTCGAAGGGCTGACCATCGGCCGCCTCGCCGGTGAGCTGGGCATGAGCAAGTCAGGAGTGCTCGGGCACTTCGGCTCCAAGGAGGCGCTGCAGCTCGCCGTCCTCGACCGGGCCGGGGAGATCTTCCGTGCCGAGGTCTGGGAGCCCGCCCGGCCCGCCGCACCCGGGCTGACCCGCCTGCGGGTGCTGTGCGAGGCGTGGATCTCGTACCTGGAGCGCGGGGTCTTCCCCGGCGGGTGCTTCTTCGTGGCCGCGGCCCACGAGTTCGACGGCCGGCCGGGGCCGGTGCGGGACGCGGTGGAGGCCAGGTTCGACGCCTGGCGCGGACGGCTGCACAAGGAGGCCGGACGCGCGGTGGACGCCGGGGAGCTGCCGGAGGGGACGGATCCCGACCAGCTCGTGTTCGAACTGCTGGGCACGGCCATGGCCCTGAACCACGCCCTCCAGTTGCACCGCGACGCGCGGGCGCCGGAGCTCGCCCGCCGCACCGTACAAGCCCGCCTCGGCCGCCCTGCCGCTGTGACCGGTCAGGTCCACCGCGATCCTCCGGAGCGCTGACAGCGGCCCGCCCTCGAACCTCTCCGGGCTGATACCGAGCGAACCTCATCCGTGGCACACTGGCAAACCGTGTCAAATAAGGGCAGGACAGACAGCCAGGTCTCCCCTCACTTCACCGACGAAGAGGACCGGCGGCATGTCCGCGAACGGCTGGTCTTCTTCTCCGACGCGGTGATCGCCATCGCGATGACGTTACTCGCACTGGAGCTGCCCGTACCGCACGGGGAGACGAACGCCGAGCTCTGGCACTCGTTCGTGCAGTTGCTCCCCGACGAGTACCTGAACTTCGTGATCAGCTTCGGGGTCATCGCCGCGTTCTGGGTTGCCCACCACCAGTACTTCCGCGAGATCCACGTGGTGGACGCCACGCTGCGGCGGTACAACCTCGGCTGGCTGTTCCTCATCGTGGTGGTGCCGTTCGCCACCCGGGTGAGCAGCGAGGTCGGGGATCTCATCCTGGGCCCGGTCCTCTACGCCGTCGTCATCAGCGCGATCGCGCTGCTCATGGTGCAGATGGTGCGGCACGCGACCCACGCTCACCTCATGCGTGCCGAGGCGCCCACGCAACGGATGCGCGGGTTGGTGGTCGGCACGGGAACGGCGGCGGCGGTGTTCCTCCTGTCGATCCCGGTGAGCTTCGCCAGCCCCTCCTGGGGCAAGTACTTCTGGCTGCTCACGGTCGTCGCATCGCGCGTCACGAACCGCGTGTTCGAGCACCGCACCGCGCCCGCCTCCTAGCCCGCCTCTTCGGCCTCTCGGCCCGCGAGCGCGCGCTTCGACGGCCGAAGGGGCGCATCCCCGGTACGGGATCGAGGGCAGCGTCATACGCCCGGTCGCGAACGCGGCGAGGGCGACCGGGGAGCCGGGCCGGGCTGTGCTAAGCGCCCGTCGACAGCCGTTCGAAGAGCGCCACCGCCGCCTCCCGGACCTCATCCGGGGAGACCCCGTCCAGCGTCTTCCTGGCATCGGTGATGTCACGAGTGGTGGCGAGCGTGATGGCCACGGACGACGCTGCGGCGTGGTCGATCGATCCCGTCGGGGCGGCGTCTGCCAGTTCCTGGGCGCTCGCGGCGAGGTCGAGGTTGTCTCTCAACGGATCTCCTCGGATGAAGACGGCTCGGCCCATTGCATCATTTGGCATCATGCCGCATCCACCATTCGGTGAATTCACGACACCGGCCATCGGGCACAAACCTGATCACCCATAGATTACTGTACGTTTTGTCGGGATATGTCGTGACCCCCTGGATAACACTGACGTCTTCGTCAACGTTCACCGGATGCCACTCGAACTCGGCCTCACCAGGCTTGTCCTGCCGCCCGAGCCACTGCGAGATGATCTCGTCCCGCCCCTGCCACGGAGAGCTGTACGGCTCGGTGTAGTAGACGGCGTCCTCGGTGAACATCGCGGCGATGTCGTCGGGATCGTTGGAGTTCCAAGCACGTACATACCCCTCGATCCATGGGCCCGGCTCGACCATTGTGTTACCCCCCTCAGCGGGTCATATCGCCCGCCTACCCGCCTGACCAGCCGTTAAGCGTCGATCATGGACACTACGCCTGGTCACGGTCTCATCTCGTTTAGGTATAGGGGTACTCAGGCGCTCTTCCGCGTACTCCGTCAGGGTTGGAGCCGGGGGGAGTTCATGGCGGCTCCGGGATGTGCCGCGGAGGAGGGGACGGCACGTGCCGCGGGTCGGGACACGGCGGTCTGCCAGCCGCCCGCCCCGCCCGCGGCACGCGCCGAGGCCGCCGCTACACGGAGTGAGCGGGACCGGTGCTGCCGCGCGGCGTGAGCACGGCCGCCCGGTCCTCGTACGGGGGCACGGTCTCGCCCGCGATCAGCGCGAGCAGCCGCTGGGCGGCGTGTGCCCCGTACGCGGGGATGTCGCGGGTGAGCGCGGTCAGCGGCGGCCGGACGACCTGGGACAGCGGCGAGTCGTCCCAGGCCACGATGGACAGGTCGCGCGGCACCTCGACCCGCATCTCCTGGGCCACGGACATGCCCGCCACGGCCATGATGTCGTTGTCGTAGATGATCGCCGTGGGCCGGTTGGGCGAGCTGAGCAGCCGCCGGGTGGCCCTGGCGCCCTCCTCGCCGGTGTAGTCGGTGTGCACGGTCACGTGCTCGGCCACGCCCTCGCACGCCTGCTCGAACGCCTGGTCGCGGACGGTCGTGTGGACCAGCTCCGGCAGCCCCGCCACCCGCGCGACGCGGCGGTGGCCCAGCGCCACCAGGTAGCCGACGGTCTCGTGCACGGCCTCGCCGTCGTCCGACCAGACCGCCGACAGCGAGCCCGACTCGGTGGGATGTCCGATGACGACGACCGGCATCCCCAGCCGCTCCAGCTCGACCACTCTGGAGTCCGAATAGTGCAGGTCGACCAGGAACACGCCGTCGATGCGGCTCTCGCCCCACCAGCGCCGGTAGACCTCGCTCTCCTGCTCATGGCTCGTGACGACCTGGAGCAGCAGCGCGTACGAGCGGTCGGCGAGCACGCCCTCGATGCCGCTGATCAGCTCCATGAAGAACGGCTCGACGCCCAGGATGCGGGCGGGACGGCAGAGTGCGAGGCCCACGCAGTTGGCCCTGGCGCCGTTGAGCGCCCGCGCCGCGCTGTTGGGCCGCCAGCCGATCTCCTCGGCGATGGCGACGATCCTGGCCCGCGTCGCGTCCGATACGCCCGGTTGCCCGTTGAGCGCGTAGGAGACCGCCACTTTGGACACTCCCGCCCGGCCGGCGATGTCGGCGATCGTGGGTCGCTTCACGGACTCCCTCTCTGAACCGGATAACCCTCATACTCTAGGCCACCCCATTCGGTAAGGGAATTAACCGCTTAAGCCACGTGCCAGGGTTTGGCGTCCTCGGTCTCCTTGGCGGTCCCGGCCACGCGCAGCGCGTACGTCGGCGGCTCCGCCCCCGGCACCGGCCCCAGGTACGTGTGCCCGGTCAGATGACACCAGGCGGGCAGGTCGACGGGCGCGGCGGGATCGGTGGCGATGAGATGGATCACCGCTCCGGGACCGGCCTGGCGCACGTGACCGCGCAGTTCGATGAGCAGTTGCACGCAGAGCTTGCCGCTGCCGTCCACCACGAGATCAGGCATGAGTACAAGGAAACCACCGCCGGGACCCCGGACCGTCACGAACCCCGCAGGTGACCCATGAGCTTCTCGACCTCCCGCGCATAGTGCTCGGCGAACTCCGGCGACGCCGGATCCCACCCCCAGACCGCCTGGACGAGCTGCGGGAACGCGATGCCGGCCGCCGCCATCGAGAACAGCGCCACCAGCACCGCCGCCGGGTCGAGGTCCGCGGGGAACTCCCCGTCCCGCTGGCGCTCGCGCAGGAGCTCCAGATCCCGGCGTACGTCCTCGACGAAGGAAGGGTCGGGCGGCCCGTCGTCGGTGAGACTCCGCCAGAGCATCAGCCGGCCGTAGTCGCGGCGGGCGGCGTTGGCCCGCACGTATTCGGCGGCGAGCGTGCCGAGCGAGGCCGACCGGTCGGCGAACCCGCTCTCCTCGGCCTGCCAGCGCGCGGTCAGGGCCTGGTAGAGGCCCTCTTTTCCGCCGAAATAGTACGAGATCAGCTGCTTGTTCACCCCGGCCCTGGTGGCGATCTCGCTGACACGCGCCCCCGCGAACCCCTTCGCCGCGAACTCCTCCAGCGCCGCCTGCAGGATGCGGGCCTTCGTGCGCTCGGGGTCGCGCTGCTTCTCTTCGGGCGCTCGTCTCATGGCCCGCACTCTATCATCCATCCGGATGGTTGACAGAATCATCCGTATGGATGATAGTCGAGCCATGACACGGAACATCGCGATCATCGGTGGCGGCATCGGCGGGCTCTGCCTGGCCCAGGGGCTGCGCAAGGCAGGGCTCGACGTGACCGTCTACGAGCGGGACAGGACCCCGGCCGACCGGCTGCAGGGCTACCGCGTGCACATCGACCCGAACGGAGCCCGCGCCCTGCACGACTGCCTGCCCGCGCATCTGTGGCAGGCGTTCCTCGACACGACCGGGCGGCACGGCGGGCAGGACTTCGGCTTCGTCACCGAGCGGCTGGGGCGGCTCGCGCTGATCGAGGCGCCCACGGCGGCCGACCCGGCCGACGACCACCACTCGGCCAGCCGCATCACGCTCAGGCAGGTGCTGCTGTCGGGGCTCGACGACGTCGTACGGTTCGGGAAGACGTACGAGAGGTACGAGCGGCTGCCCGACGGGCGGGTCGAGCTGTTCTTCGCGGACGGCACGAGCGCGACCGCGGACATCGTGGTCGCCGCCGACGGCGGGAACTCGCGGGTGCGTAAGCAGTACCTGCCGCACGCCGAGCGGGTGGACACGGGGATCACGACGGTGGCGGGCAAGTTCCCGATCACCGCCGAGACCAGGAAGCTCGTGGCGCCGCGGCTGCTCGACGGGCCGAACAGCGTCATCCCGCCCAGCGGCATGGGGTTCTTCACCGCGCCACATGACCTGGGCGACGGGGTGGCGTACGGCGAGTTCGGGGTGACGGAGCAGGAGGGCGCGCTGATGGACAACTCCGCCAGCTACATCCTGTGGGCGTTCGGCGCGCCCGGCTCTGCCTTCCCCACCAACATTTCCGAAATGTCGGGCAAGCAGCTCCAGGCCACCGTGGCCCGGAAGATCGAATCCTGGCACCCCGACCTGCGCACAGTGGTCGGCCGGTCCGACCCCGACACGATCACGCTGCTGCCGATCCGTACCTCGATCCCCATCGACCCCTGGCCCGCCACGAACATCACCCTCCTCGGCGACGCCATCCACAGCATGACGCCGATGCGCGGCATCGGCGCGAACACCGCGCTGCGCGACGCGCGCCTGCTCTGCGCCGCCCTCACCAGCGGGGACGATCCTGTTGACGCCATCGCGGGCTACGAGGCCCGGATGCGCGAGTACGGCTTCGCCGCCGTCCGCGACTCGATGCGCGCGGCCGAGCAGTTCGTCGGCGGCAGCAGGGTGAGCCGGACGGGGTTCAAGGTCTTCCTCCGGGTGGTCCAGCGCTTCCCCGCGCTGAAGGCCAAGGTGTTCTCCTGACCCGGCCTGTTGCGCGGGAGGGGCCGGGCGAAGAGTGTGGAGGCATGCCAGGCGTCGACACGATGGACGGCCTCCTGCTGGCGGTCGCGGAGTTCGATCCGGACGCGTACGAGCTGCCCGTCGAGGCGGCGGCGCTCGACCGGGCCAGGCGGTCGCTCGACGCGTGCGGGCTGCTGCTCCTCGGCGAGGTGCACGGGGTCAGGGAGAACCCGCTCGTCATCCTCGGGCTCATGCGGCTGCTCGGCCTGACCAGCCTGGCCCTGGAATGGCCCGAGGAGCTGAAGCCGCAGCTCGACCGCTACCTCACCGACGGGACCGGGCTGGACCACCCGCTCTGGTGGCTCGGCAGCGGCGCCATCACCGCCGGGCACCTCGCGGTGCTGCGAGCCGTGCCGGGGCTGCGGGTCACGTTGTTCGACGGGTGGACGCACGCGGGCGACTGGTCGCAGCGCGACGCCTTGATGGCGCAACGGGTGCTGGCGGCCCACGCCGAACCCGCGCTGGTCGTGGCCGGCAACCTCCACACCCTGACCTCCCCGACCGACCTGGGCCTGCCGATGGGGGCGTGCCTGGCCGGCGCTCGGCCGTCGCTGGAGAGCGTACGGATCGACTACGGGACGGGCACCTTCTACAACTTCGAGCCCCGGCACATCCGCAATCACCCGGCCAAGGCGGGGTTGAGGGTCGGGGAGGACGGGCTGGTGGTGGGACTCCCCGAGTTCGCCGAAGCCACCGTCCCCCACCTCCCCGCCGACCTCCTCGACTCCCACCTCACCCCCTGACGCCTCACCCCGCCCGAAGCCCAGACCGCCAAGCCCGAGGCGCGGGGTGCGGTGGCGATGGCCGGGTCGTCTCGGCCCTTCCCCAAGGGCTCCGGCCGAAGTGCGGATGGGGCTGCGGTGGGAGGGTGTGGGGTGCGTACGCTGGAGTCCGGGCGGGGAGGGTGGATGCGGGTCGGGATTCTGGGGCCGCTTCATGTGGCGGGGTGCGCGGTCGGCGGTGCCCGGGTGCGGGCGCTGTTGGTGCGGCTCGCGCTCGACCCCGGACGCGTCGTGACCACGGACAGGCTGATCGACGACCTGTGGCCGGGTGAGGCGCCGGCCCACCCGATGGCGGCGCTGCAGTCGCTGGTGTCCAGGGCCCGCAGGGAGGCGCCAGGCGTGATCTCGTCCCATCCCGCCGGATATGTGCTGGATGTGCCGCCGGGTGAGGTGGACGCGTGGGCGTTCGAGCGGCTCGTACGGGCCGGTGACGTGCACCGGGCACTGGTGTTGTGGCGGGGTCCGGCGCTGGCGGACGCGGCCGATCTGCCCTTCGCCACGGCCCCGGCGGCCCGACTGGAGGAGCTGCGCCTGACCGCCCTGGCCACGAGGATCGCCACCGACCTGAGCGCGACGATCACCACCGATCCGGCCGCTGCCCCAAGCGCCGCAACCGCCGACGGCCCGGCCCCCGCCTCGACGGCGACGACCGCCGACCACCCCGACGACCCCGAACGGGGGGCTGGGCTGGTGGCGGAGTTGGAGGGGTTGGTTGCCGCGCATCCCTTACGGGAGCCGTTCCACGCCCTGCTCATGCGCGCCCTCACCACCCAGGGCCGGCGCGCCGAAGCGCTCGTGCTCTTCGAGCGGATCAAGGCGGCCCTGGCCGAGAAGCTGGGCGTGGACCCGGGGCCCGAGCTGCGGGAAGCCCACCTGGAGGCGCTGCGGGACGCCGAGCCGAAGAGCAACCTGCCCGCCCGCCTCACGAGCTTCGTGGGCCGCTCCGAGGACATGTCCCGACTGAAGGGCCGGCTCGGCAGGGCCAGGCTGGTCACGCTCGTCGGGCCGGGCGGCGCGGGGAAGACGCGGCTGGCCGTGGAGGTGGCCGCGGGCCTGCACGTGCCGGACGGCGTGTGGCTGGTCGAGCTCGCCACCGCCACCGGCGTACGGGCCGCCCTGGAGGGCACGCTGAGGACGACCGACCCGGTCAGGGCCCTGCGCGGCACCGCGCCGCTGATCGTGCTGGACAACTGCGAGCACGTGATCGAGGAGGCCGCCACGACGGCCCGTACGCTGCTGTCCGAGGTGGCGGGCCTGCGGATCCTCGCCACCAGCAGGGAGCCGCTCGACATCCCCGGCGAGACCCTGCACCACGTGCTGCCGCTGCCCGAGGGGAAGGCGGCCGAGCTGTTCGCGGAACGGGCCGCCGCCGCCCGGCCCGACCTGCGGATAGAGCCGGAAGAGGCAGCGCGGATCTGCCGCGAGCTGGACGGCATCCCGCTGGCCATCGAGCTGGCCGCCGCGCGCCTGCGTACGATGCCGCTGTCCGTCCTGGTGCGGCAGCTCGGCGACCGGCTGGCCTTCCGCGGCGGCCGTACGGCGGAGCCGCGCCACCGCACCATGCGCGCGGTCATCGACTGGAGCTGGAACCTGCTCTCCGACCGCGAACGCGAGCTGCTCCGGGGCCTGACGGTGTTCTCGGGCGGCGCCACGTACGAGGCGATCTCCCAGGTCTGCGGCGGCGACCTCGACCTGCTCTCCTCGCTGGTGGACAAGTCGCTCATCGCGGTCTCCGGCGACCGCTACACGATGCTGGAGACCATCAGGCAGTACGCCGCCGCCGACCTCCCCGAGCTGCGCCAGGCCCACGCCCGCTACTACACCGAGCTGGCCGAGACGGCCGACCCCCACCTGCGGACCGGCGAACAGCTCAAGTGGCTGGCCCTGCTGGACGCCGAGCGGGGCAACCTGGACGCGGCGCTGCGCCACTCCGACGACCCGCTCCGGGTGATCCTGCCGCGGCTCTGGCCGTGGATCATCCGCGGCCGGCATCGCGAGATCAACGAGCAGGCCGCGTCGGTGCTGCGAAGGGTGGGCGACACGCCGCCGCGGGGGCGGGAGCTGGCGCACGGGATCTGCCGGGTGCTGGCGGGGTTCGCGCCGACCGAGGCGGTGCTGGAGTCCGACCATCCCGCCGCCCTGAACTCGTGGGCGCTGGCCGGGGTCGGGACGCCCGCCGACGTGGTGAGCCTCACCGAGCGGCAGTCGGGGCGGCTGCGCGACCATCCCGACCTGTGGACGAGGTCGGCGGCGCTGCTGGCCACCGGCATCGTGCGGTTCGAGTACGGGGCGGTGGCCGGGGCCGAGGACCTGCTGGCGCCGGCGATCGACGGGTTCAGGGCCGTCGGGGACCGGTGGGGGCAGTGGGCCGGGCTCTTCTGGTTGTCGCTGGTCGCCGAGAACCACGGGGACTTCGCCACGGCGGTCGCCCTGGCCGAGGAGCCGGAGCGGCTGGCCGCCGAGCTGTCCGGGCTCGACACGCCGCTCGGGCCGATGACGTTCCTGATCCGGGTCGGCCGGCTCAAAGGGCGGGCGGGCGATCATGCCGGCGCGGCCCGCGCGCTCGAACAGGCGTGGGAGTCGGCCGTTCGGTCCGACGACCAGGCGATCGTGGCCAGGGTCATGCACGCCAGGGCCGAGCTGGCCAGGCGCACCGGCCACCCGGACGAGGCCGCCCGGCTCCTGGAGGCGGCACTGGCGCTCGACGTCGAGGTGTCAGCCCAGCTCAGGGCGTACATGAACGTCGAGCTCGCCCGCGTTCGCGAGCCCCGCGAGCCGCTGCGCCGGGCCCTGGAGCTGATGGCCACGTGCTCCGACAGGACCGCGCGGGCGACCGTGCTGGAAGGGGTGGCCGAGCACCTGGAGCCGGAGGCGGCCGCCGAGCTGCTCGGCGCGGCGCGGGCGCTGAGGGGGATCGGCGAGTCCGCCGATCCCCACGTCAACGAGCTGGCCGCCAGGTGCCGGGCCGCGCTGGGCGAGCACGGCTACCGCGAGGCGTCGGCGAGGGGCGCGTCGATCCCGAACCCGGAGAGGTACGCGCTGAGGCCGCTCTCGTCCCCGTGATAGCCGATGTAGCCGTCGGGGCGGACGAGGATGACGCCCTCCTGGCCGTCGAGCGGCGGGAGCACCGCGAACGGGTACGTCGTCTCCGTGTCGGCCAGCAGCAGGAAGCCGGTGCCGCGCTGCTCGGCGAAGAGCGCGCCGAGCCGTTCGCCGCCGCGCTCGCCCACGGACAGCGGGCTGCCGAGGTAGGCCAGGCCGAGCTGGTTGGTGTCGTCGCCGCGCTTGTTGTCCCGCTCCCGGTACAGGCGGGTGCTGAGGCCCAGCACGTGCGCGGCCACCGCCATCCGCTCGTCCTCGTACGTGTCCAGCAGCGCCTCGGCGCCGACGGCCAGCTTCCAGCCCAGGTTGTAGGCGTCCTGCACGCCGGTGTTGAGCCCCTGGCCGCCCGCCGGCGTGTGCACGTGGGCCGCGTCGCCGGCCAGGAACACCCGCCCGACCCGGAACCGGTCGGCCATGCGGATGTTGACGCGGTACTCGGACCGCCACAGGATCTCCTCGATCCGCACGTGCGGCGCGTGCTCGGCGACGAGCGCGATCAGGTCGTCGTCACCGGTGTACGGGGCGACGAGCTGGAAGACGTCGGTGTTCGGCAGCGGGCAGAGCGTGAAGTGGACCTTCTGCTCGGCCGGAGAGCCCCACACGTGCCAGTGCTCGCGGTCCAGGTCGCCGGTCCTGACGTCGGCCAGCAGCATGCGCTCGCTCTCGAACGTGTCGCCGACGAAGCCGACGCCGAGCTGCTTGCGTACGACGCTGCGACCTCCGTCCGCGCCCACCAGGTACGCGCAGCGGACCTGCTCGCCGCCGCCCAGGGTGACGGTCACGCCGTCCTCGTCCTGCTCGAAGCCGGTCACCTCGGCCCCGAACTCGACCTCGTGCCCCAGCTCGGCCAGCCGGTCGCGCAGGATCTGCTCGGTCCGCCACTGCGGCTGCATGATCAGGTTGGGGTACGGCACGCCGGCGGACGGCTCGCGGATCTCGTCCATCCGGCCCTCCCAGACCACCTGGTCGCCCTGGTAGCTGCGCAGGCTCGGGTACTCGCGGCCGGTGGCGAGGATCTCGTCGACCACGCCGAGGTCGTCGAAGACCTCCAGCGTGCGCGGCTGCAGGCCCTTGCCGCGCACGCCCGTGGGCGGCAAGGGCGACTTCTCGACGATGCGGAGGTCGACGCCTCTGCGGGCCAGCTCGACGGCCAGGGTCAGTCCGGTCGGCCCGGAGCCGACGATCAGCACGTGTGTCATGCCGAGGACGATGCCTGGGGGCACTGCCAGATCTCTGTCAGCCGCTGCCAGGCCCTTTTCTGGGCCCTTTCACGGACGGAGCTTGTGGAACAGCGTCACGCGGTCGCGGTGGTATTCGAGGTCGTCCTCGTCGTGCCGCACCCCCGCGCGCACGGCTTTCCGGAAATAGGCGTACTCCCTGCGGAGCTTGTGCCTGATGAGCTGGGCCAGCGCCTCCTCGTCCAGCTCTCCGGCGGTGCCCCCGGCCTCGTGGTACGCCTCCACGAACGCCCGGCTCGGCCCCAGCTCGTCGTCCCCCCATTCGAGCGCGGCGGCGGCCAGCTCCACCTCCGGGGCGCCGACGAAGGTCTCGTCCCAGTCGAGCACCGCCACGATCCCGCCGTCCCTGGCGAGGGTGTTGCCGGTGTAGTAGTCGCCGTGGAGGGGGTGGCGCAGCGGGTGGCGGGCGTGGAACTCCGCCAGCCAGCGGTCGAGGGCGGGGTCGTCGAGTTCGAGGGCGTCCCGGGGCGGGTCGCCGTACAGGCCGGACTCCTGGAAGGCGGGCACCGGACGCGGCGGCGCGCGGAACGTGGCCAGCGACTCGTGCAGCCTGGCCAGCAGGCGGGCGCCCGCCGTGCGCTGGGCGGGCACGTCGGAGTCCGGCCACTCGCCCTCGACGTACGGCCAGCAGGAGATCGGGCGGCCCGCCACCATGACGACCGTCGCCCCGTCGGGGGCCGGCACGGGTGCGACGGCCTCGGGGAGCGTGCCGGCGGCGTGGCGGGCGATCGCGTGACACCACTCGCTCTCGGCGGCTGTGCGCCCCACCGGTCCGACGCGGATAACATGGCCGTCAAGCAGGTAAGCGGCGGATTCCTCGCCACCGTGCAATCGTTCGCCGTTCCCCGTGACATCCCAGGTCAGCGCCATGGCCGCACGGATTTCAGGGGTAAGCGGGTTATCGGCATAGATCACTCCGGAAAGCCTATCTTCCGGATCCGTCCCTGATGCGCAAAGGTTAGGGTCACCTACCTCGCACTTGTAAGGAGACCCGTGGCCAGTCCCGGCAGGCTCGACACCAGAGGCAGCGATTTCGCCCGACTAGCCCGTCAGATCACGGACGCCGGTCTTCTTGACCGGCGTCCCTTTTATTACGCGATCCGGATGACCATCATGGCCGCCGTCTACCTCGGCGGCTGGGCGCTGTTCGTCTGGCTCGGCGACTCGTGGCTGCAGCTTCTCGTGGCCGTCGCGCTGGCGGTCGTCTTCGCGCAGCTCGGGTTCCTGGCCCACGATCTCGGGCACCGGCAGGTCTTCAGGACGCGGCGGCCCAGTGACGTCGCGGGCCTGATCATCGGCAACCTCGCCATCGGGCTCGGCTGGGGCTGGTGGACCACCAAGCACAACCGCCACCACGCCAACCCCAACCACGAGGACCACGACCCCGACGTCTCCCCCGCCGTGATCGTCTGGTCGGAGGAGCAGGTCGCCAGGAGCATCGGTCTACCGCGATTTGTCGCGAAATATCAGGCTTACTGGTTCTTCCCGCTGCTGACGCTCGAGGCCTGGCACCTTCACATCGCCAGCGTGAAGGCCCTGTTCAAGCCCGAGGCCAAGCGGCGCGGGTCGGAGCTGACGATGCTCCTCACGCACTTCGTGCTCTACTTCGGCCTGGTCTTCACCATCCTGCCGGTCGGCAAGGCACTGCTGTTCCTGATCGTGCATCAGGGATTGTTCGGGATCTACCTGGGGTGCACGTTCGCGCCCAACCACAAGGGCATGCCGATCCTGACCGCGGAGGACAAGCTGGACTTCCTCCGCAAGCAGGTGCTGACCTCGCGGAACGTACGGGGCGGCCTGTTCGCGGACGTGGCGCTCGGCCAGCTCAACTACCAGATCGAGCATCATCTCTTCCCCAACATGCCGGCCCCCAACCTGCGCCGGGCACAGCCGATCGTCGAGCGGTACTGCGCGGAGATCGGCGTCGACTACCTCCAGACCGGCCTGATCGAGTCGTACGGGCAGGCACTACGCCATCTGCACGAGGTCGGCGCCGCGCTCAGGAGCCCTCTTCCGACTCAAGGCGCCTGAGCAGCGAGTCGCGGCGGCCCTCGAGCTGAGCGATCAGCTCCTCCTGCTCGTCCGCCTGGCTGATCAACGCCGAGATCTCCACCTGGTCGGTGGCGCCCATGTCGCGACTCTGGTTGCGGAGGTCCTGGTTCTCGGCCCTCAGCCGGGCCAGGTCCTCTTCGACCTGCCGCAGGTCGTCCTTTGTGCTCATTTACGTGCTCTACCCAGATGCGCCCCGGCGATTACCCCCCAGAATGGGAGCATGCGCAAGCCGTCGACCAGCATGATCGTGTCACTCGTGGTGATCGCGGGTCTGCTGGTCGGCATGGCCATCACCTACGCGACCAGGGGCCAGACGCAGACCAACGTCCTCGACGTGGTGCTGCCGGTCATCGCCTGCTGCGGCCTGCTGCTGCGGGAGCGCTATCCCGTCGGGGCGCTGCTCCTGGTGATGGTCTGCGTCGCCGCCTACTACCGGTACGCGGGGCTCGACGGGCCCATCGTCATCCTGCCGTTCGTCAACCTCTACACCGCGGCCGAGAAGGGCCACCTCACCGCGGCCATCGCGATCGGGGCGGCGTCGCTGCTGGGCATGGGGCTCGGCGAGACCGGCGGCGTCCGGCACGTCGAGAACAGCCTGTTCCTCATGATCGCCGGCTGGGAGGTGGCGGCGGTCGCGTTCGGCAGCGTCACCCGCAGCCGCCGCCTCTACCTCCAGGCGGTCGAGCAGCGCGCGCTCGAAGCCGAGCACAGCAAGGAGGAGGAGGCCAGGCGGCGGGCGAGCGAGGAGCGGTTGCGGATCGCGCGCGAGCTGCACGACGTGCTCGGGCACAACGTCTCCATGATCAACGTGCAGGCCGCGGCGGCGCTGCACGGGCTCAGGAAGCGGCCGGAGGACGCCGAGACAGCGCTGCGGACGATCAAGGACACCAGCAAGGAGACGCTGCGCGAACTGCGGACCACCCTGGGCGTGCTGCGCCAGGTGGACGAGGACGCGCCGACCGCCCCCGCCGACAGCCTGGCCCGGGTGGACGCGCTGGTCGCGGCGTCGGGGCTGGAGGTACGCACGGATCTGTCGGGGCCGCTCGACGCCGTGCCGACCGAGGTGGACCTGGCCGCCGCCCGCATCGTGAGGGAGGCGCTGACCAACGTCTCCCGCCATTCCGGTGCGAAGCAGGCCACCCTCACCATCAACAACACGTCCGGAAATATCATGATCCGGGTGGAGGATGACGGGCCGGGCGCCACGTACGACGGGGGCAGCGGCTTCGGCCTGCAGGGCATGCGCGAACGCGCCACCGCGCTCGGCGGCACCCTGGAGGCGGGCCCGCGTCCCGAGGGCGGCTTCAGCGTCGTCGCCCGGCTGCCGCTCGGGAATGGGGCTCGATGATCCGCGTACTGCTCGCCGACGACCAGACCCTGGTACGGGCCGGGTTCCGGTCCATACTCAGTGACGAGGACGACTTCGAGGTCGTCGCCGAGGCCGCCAACGGCGCGGCGGCCGTGGCCGGAGCCCGCGAGCACCGCCCCGACGTGGTGCTCATGGACATCCGCATGCCGGAGCTCGACGGCCTGGAGGCCACCCGGCAGATCTCCGGCGACCCCCGGCTCGAGAACGTCAAGGTGATCATCCTGACCACGTTCGACCTGGACGACTACGTGTACGGCGCGCTGCGCGCCGGCGCGAGCGGCTTCCTGGTCAAGGACACCGAGCCGGCCGAGCTGATCCACGCCGTCAGGGTCGTGGCCAGGGGCGACGCGTTGATCGCACCGTCGATCACGCGGCGGCTGATCGCCGAGTTCGCCGGCCGGGTCAAGCGCCCCGAGCCCGGCCCCGAGCTGAACGCGCTCACCGAACGCGAGCGCGAGGTCATGACGCTGGTCGCCGGCGGCCTGTCGAACGACGAGATCGCGGCCCGGCTCGTGCTCAGCCCCGCCACGGCGAAGACGCACGTCAGCCGCATCATGACCAAGCTGTCGGTCCGCGACCGGGCCCAGCTCGTGATCATCGCGTACGAGGCCGGCATGATCATCCCGGGCTGGGCTACTCCCTGAGTCGTAGCCCGGGAGCCCTCGTGCGACCCGGGATGTATGCCGGGTTGCCGCCCGGGCATGACGCGGCGGGCGGAGCCGTACCGGGACGCTCTGGGGCATGGACACCGTGGACCTGGCCCGCCTGCAGTTCGCGCTCACTGCGGGCGCGCACTTCCTGTTCGTGGCGCTGACGCTCGGCCTGGCGACGCTGGTCGCCGTCATCCAGACCCGGGCCACCTTCAGCGGCGACCCCGTGCACCTGCGGATGACGCGGTTCTGGGGCCAGCTCTACATCATCAACTACGCGATGGGCATCGTCACGGGGCTGGTCATGGAGTTCCAGCTCGGCCTGTCGTGGAGCGGGCTCACCGAGTACGCGGGCAACGTCTTCGGGTCGGCGCTGGCCATCGAGACGCTGGTGGCGTTCTTCGTCGAGTCCACGTTCCTGGGCCTGTGGATCTTCGGCTGGGACAAGCTGAACCGGTGGGCCCACCTGGCGGTGATCTGGGTCGTGACGCTGACCGCGTACGCGTCGGCGTTCTGGATCATGGTCGCGAACGGCTTCCTGCAGCACCCGGCCGGCCACGTGCTGGACGGCGGCGTGCTGCGGCTGGCGGACCTCGGGGCCATGGTGGGCAATCCGGCCGCGCTGATCGCGTTCGGGCACGTGATGGGCGGGGCGATGATCACCGGCGGGTTCTTCATGGCCGGGGTGAGCGCGTACCACCTGGGTAAGCGCACCGCCGAGCAGGACTTCTTCCGCAAGTCGCTGCGCATCGGGATCGGCGTGGCGCTGCCCGCGCTGTTCTTCACCGTGACCTTCGGCGGGCTCGGGTTCCAGACCCTGCAGCCGACCAAGGCGGCGGCGTGGGTGGGCAGCCCGGAGCGGCTGGCCGAGGCGCAGGCCCAGATGGTGGCGGCGCACGGCCCCGGCGACTACCTGCCGCCCGTCGGTCCCGTGCAGGCGGCGGGCATCACGATGATGCTGCTCTGGCTGGTGATGACCGTGGTCGCGGCGCTGAGCTTCGTGCTCATGCTCATCCGGCCCGTCGTACGCGGGTTCAGGCCGTGGCACTGGCTGCTGACCCTGATGATCCCGGTCCCGTTCGTGACCATGCTGGCCGGCTGGATCTTCCGGGAGCTGGGACGCCAGCCGTGGGCCGTGTTCGGGCTGCTGAGGACGGCCGACGCGATGTCACCGGTGACCGCGGCCCAGATGCGCTTCTCGATCATCGGCTTCGCCGCGGTGTTCGCGGTGCTGATCGCGATCAACTACTGGCTCCTGGCCAGGCACGCCCGCCGCGGGCCCGGCGCGGAGTCGCTGGGCGCCCCCGCCACCCCCGCACTGAGCTTCTGAGGAGCCGTCATGGAGATCTTCGTCTTGGCCTTCTTCGCGCTCGGCTACCTCGTGCTGGCCGGGGCCGACATCGGGGTCGGCATGGTGCTGCCGTACCTGGGCCGGACGGCGGCCGAGCGCCGCGAGGTGATCGCCGCCATCGCGCCGTTCTTCCTGGGGAACGAGGTGTGGCTGGTCGCCACGGCGGGGGTGCTGGCCGGGCTGTTCCCCGAGCTGGAGGGAGAGCTGCTGAGCGGCAACCACACGGTCGTCGTGGCGCTGGTCCTGTCGTGGGTCGTGCGTGACATGGGGCTGTGGCTGCGGGGGCGGATGCCGGGGCCGCGGTGGCAGACGTTCTGGGACGGCGCGATCGTGGCCGGGAGCTGGGGGCTGGCGCTGAGCTGGGGGGCGCTGCTGAGCCACGTGCTGGTCGGCATGCCGCCCGCCCTGGTGGTGGCCGTGCTGGTGGTGGCCGTGCTGTTCGCCACGCACGGGCTGGCGTTCGCGGCCCTGCGGCTGCGCGGGACGCTGCGGGAGCGGGCGGCCGTGCTGTCGGGCGGTGCGGGCGAGGCCCGCACCTACCTGCTGACGGCCGCCGCGCTGACGGCGGTGGGGCTGCTGGCCGGGCTCCGGCTGCCGCTGGAGCCCGGCACCTCCGGCCCCGTGCTGGTGCCGGTGATCCTGGCACTCATCCCGCTGCTGGTGGCCGCCCAGGGCTGGGTGTGGTGGACGTTCAGGCAGCGGGTCACGGGGCCGTCCTATCTGTGACGGCGGGTCAGAAGACGGGAACCCCGTCCCTGGTCAGCTTCCAGTTCTGGACGGCGAACCCGCTCGGGTCGATCGTCCCCTTCGCGGTGGCGTACTCGATCAGCGCCTGCCGGATCTCCACCTGCGCGTTGTAGAGCACCGGCGCGCCGGTGACGTGCGGGAAGCCGCCGCCGCCCGACTGCCGGTAGTTGTTGATCGCGACCACGAACTCCTTGCCGGCCGGGACCGGCGCGCCGTCGTAGGACAGGTTGGCGATCCGCTGGCCCACCGGCTTGGAGATGTCGATGTCGTACGACACCCCGGAGAGCTGGTCGTAGTTGTAGTCGGGGGTGTTGCCGGCGTTCGTCAGCTTGGTCACGTCCACCGGGTCGCCGGGAGCGACCTGGTTGAAGTACTTGGCGGAGTACTCCAGGTAGTCCTTGATCTGCGCGCCGGTCAGCTTGACCGCCAGCAGGGTGTTGTCGTAGACGTACAGGCCGGCCACGTCCCTGACGCGGATGTCACCGGCGGGGAAGACGGCGCTACGGCTGAACGGGGCCGCGATCGACAGCACCGGCAGCGTGTTGTCCGGCAGCGCCTGCTTGACCGTCTCCGCCTGCACCTGCTGGATGTAGTCGAGGATCGGCGTGTCCTTGTACGGCGACTCCGCGGCCGACAGCGCCTGCGCCGACTTGGCCACGACCTTGTTCACGTAGCCCACGGTCGTGTCGTGCTGCGGCTTGAGCAGCTGGACGATCTTCGGGTCCTCCTGGACCGTGTTGGTGTTGACCGTGGCGGCGGACTTGCCGGTGACCACCCACCTGCCGTGCTGCTTGGTGAGCTGGAAGTCCAGCCTCGACAGGCGCTGGCCCCACCGGCCCGGCTCGGTCAGCAGCACCTGCTGCCCGGTGACCTTGTTCGTCACGAACCGCTGCGGCACGTCGTTGTGCGCGTGCCCGAACAGCACCGCGTCGATGCCCGGCACCTGCTCGGCCACCATCGCGGAGGCGTTCTCGACCGGCAGGTCGCCGCCGTAGGACGACAGGCCGCTGTCGCCCGCGTGCGCGGTCACCACGACCACGTCCGCGCCCAGCCCGCGGATGACCGGCACCCACTTCTTCGCCGACTCGACCAGGTCGGTGAAGCGGAGCTTGCCCTCGACGTTCGCCTTGTCCCAGATGGCCACGCCGGGGTTGGTCAGCCCGAGCACGCCGACCTTGACCGGCTTGTCGCCGTTGACCTTCATGGTCTTGATCACGAACGGCTTGTACGCGGGCAGCCCCGTCCGGTCGTAGACCGCGTTCGCGCCGAGCACCGGTGCCCGCATCTGCTTGATCCAGGTGGCCAGCAGGGGCAGACCGTAGTTGAACTCGTGGTTGCCCAGCGTCACGGCGTCGTACCCGATGGCGTTCATGGCCTTGGCCATCGGGTGGATCTGGCCGGTCTGGGTGATCGGCTCGACCTTGGCGTAGTAGTACGCCAGCGGGGTGCCCTGGATGGTGTCACCCGAGTCGAACAGCAGCGTGCGGTCCGCCCCGCGCTCGGCCCTGATCTGGTTGACCAGCGAGGAGACCTTGGCCAGGCCGACGCTGTTGCCCGCGCTGTCGGCGTACGCGGTGTCCTTGAAGTAGTCCCAGTTGAGGACGTTGCTGTGGAGGTCGGACGTGCCCATGACGGTGACGGTGACCGAGGCGGCGCCGGCTTGCGCGGGGGGCGCCACCAGGACCAGCGCGCACAACGCGGCGGCCCCGGTGAGGGCGAGATTCTTGGTCTGCATGAGGCTGGAGCGTAACCAGCACAGTCAAGCGGCGGATACGCGGGTGATGAACTCTCGGACAAGGGTCGTCACTTCGGCCGGTTTCTCGTGCAGGACGACGTGGCCGCTGTCCAGTTCGGCGTACTCGCTGCCGGGCAGGGCGGCGTGCAGCGCGCGGGCGTGCTCGACCGGGATCAGGTAGTCGCGGGTGTTGCCGACGACCAGCGTGGGCGCGGTGATCTTCGGCAGCAGGTCCCTGATGTCGAGGCGCAGGTCCAGCTCGATCTGGCGGCGGACGCCGTGCGGCGGCTCTCCTGCGGTGAGGGCCTGCGCGCCGACCGCGCTCACGTACTCCGGGCCGAACGCCACCAGCGGCCCGAACGCGGTGAAGCTCTCCGGGTCCGTCTCCGCCAGCCTGGCCCACGTGCGCAGGCCCAGGCTCAGCCGGGAGTCCTCCGCGTGCGTCCAGCCGGCGATCAGCACCAGCCGCCTGACCAGCTCCGGGTGCTCGGCGGCGACCGCCACGGCCACGGCCGCCCCCAGAGAGAAGCCGACGAGGTCTGACGGGCCCTCGAACGTGGCCGCGACCTGCCCGGCGAGCAGGTCGAGCGTGAGGTCGCCGCCCGGGTCGGCGGTCTGGCCGCTGCCCGCGTAGTCAGGGGTGATGACCGTGCGCAGGTCGGTGAGCTCCGGCACGAGGTGGGCGTAGTTGCTGACGGCGTCGCCGCCGGTGCCGTGCACCATGACGAGGCCGGGCCCGCTGCCCGCCCGCCGGTAGTGGACGGGGCCCGAGCTGTGGGTGACCGTGGGCATGCGAGGCTCCTAGAGGTTTCCGCCGCCGGTGGCGTCGATGGTGCTGCCGGTGATGAAGCTCGCCTCCGGCGAGGCGACGAAGGCCACCGCGTTCGCGATCTCGTCCACGTGGCCGATCCGGTTGAGGGCGTGCCGGCTCGCCGCGTACGCCTGCGCCTGCGGGTCGCCGCGCAGCCAGCCCGCGTTGGTGTCGGTGTCGATGATGCCGGGGGCGACGTTGTTGACCGTGATGCCGCGCGGGCCCAGCTCCTTGGCCAGGGCCAGCGTGAACACCTGCACCGCGCCCTTCGTCATCGCGTACGCGATCCCCTCCGGGAAGGCGATGCGGGCCACGCCCGAGGTGATGTTGACGATCCGCCCGCCGTCGGGGATCAGCGGCAGCAGCTGCTGGGTGAGGAAGAACAGCCCCTTGACGTTGACGTCGAACAGCCGGTCGTACGCCTCGGGGGTCTCCTCGCCGATCGGCCGGGACATCCCGATACCGGCGTTGTTGACCAGCACGTCGAGGACCTCCGTCTCGTCCTTCAGCCGCTCCGCCAGCGCCCGGCTCCCCTCGCCCAGATCGGCTTTCACGGCGAACGCGCTGCCGCCGTCCTTCTCGATCAGGCCGACGACCTCCTCGGCCGCCGCCTCGTCCCTGGCGTAGTTGACGGCCACGCGGAACCCGTCCCTGGCCAGGCGCAGCGCGATGGCGCGGCCGATGCCCCTGCTGGCCCCCGTCACGAGCGCGGTCTTCATCCCGGCACCCCACCTTTCTTTAGCGATCGATACAGAAACCATAACATAGCGATCGCTATAGAATGTGGGCATGGCCAGACAGCGGGCGTTCGACAGGGAGGCAGCGCTGGAGACCGCGCTGCTCGCGTTCTGGCGGCACGGCTACGAGGCGACCTCGATCGCCGAGCTGACCGCCGCCATGGGGATCCGCCCACCCAGCCTGTACGCGGCCTTCGGCGACAAGCGGCGGCTGTTCGAGGAGGCGGTGCGGCGCTACCAGGAGACGTACGGCGCCTTCACGACCCGCGCCCTCGCCGAGGAACCGACCGGCCGCCAGGCCATCGAGCGCGTGCTGCGCGAGGCCGCCGACGAGTATTCGAGCCGCTCGCATCCGACGGGGTGCCTGATCATCACGGCGGCGGTGAACTGCGGGCCGGAGTCCGCCGAGGTCGAGGAGCTGCTACGCGGCTTCAGGGAAGGCAGCAAGGCGGCGCTCAAGGCCCGCATCGACGACGACCTGGCGGCCGGCCGCCTCCCGGCCGGCACGGACACGGCGGGGCTCGCGACCTTCTACGCCGCCGTCATCCAGGGCATGTCCACCCAGTCCCGCGACGGCGCCACCCACGCCGACCTCCTCCACATCGCCACCCTCGCCATGTCCGCCTGGCCCAAAAGCCACATACTGTAGTCATTCGACTACGGAAAGTAGGAACTCCAGGGTTGGAAACGCCGTACGAATCATGCAACACTGTTGCAAGGTTGCTACATGGTTGGTCGAGGAAGACATCAGCACAACGAGATCAACGCGGCCTTCAAAGTGGCGCGCAAGATCGAATCGTTGACCGTGGTAGAGAGCCACAACGGACATCGCCGGGGGTGGATCGAATGCACCTGCGGCGGCGACCGGTACAGGGTATGGTGCACGCCGCGCAACCCGGGCACCCACGCGAGATCCATACTCCAATGGGTCGACAAGCACGCCGAATGCGCCAAGAGCCAGGAGGAGTCATGACCATGTGGGATTTCCGCATCTCTCTGAATCGGGCGCCTACCGATGAAGAGGCGGATGCGCTCTACGAGGCCGGTCTCGATGATTGCTCGATAGGGGGAGGGCCGGGCGGCATCGATCACTACCTCATGTGCGACCGCGAGGCCGGCAGCATGCTGGACGCGATCGCCTCCGTGATCGCCCAGATCAAGACGGTCCCCGGTCTCTGGCCCATCGCCGTCGGGGAGGACGACGGTGTGACGCTGGGAGACGCCGCCCGTCGGCACGGCGGGCGCACGCAGGCCAGCCTGCGCCAGCTTGCCGCGGGGCAACGGGGACCCGGCGGTTTCCCCGCTCCCCTCATCGAGGCCGACAACATCCGCCTCTACTCGTGGGCCGAGATCTCCGAGTGGCTGCGCACGCGGATGGGGGATGACATCCCGCCGGAAAACCCGGATGTCGCTCTGGCGGATGCGCTCGTGAGGCTCAACTGCCGGGCCCGGGCCGCGCATCGGGAAGACGGGCTTCGCCACCTGTTCGAAGCCATCGCCTGACCCCGCGCCGCACCCGTCGGCCTCAAACCTCGCCCCTCAGACCTCGCCCCTCGACCTCACCGCCTCACCGCCTCACCGCCTCACCGCCTCACCGCCTCACCGCCTCACCGGCGAGCGCGAAGCCTCACTCCTCGACCTTCAAACGCAGGCGCCCGCCTCGCGGCGGGCGCCCGTCCGGGGTGTCAGCGCTCGGCCTCGGTGTGCTTGCGGTCCAGGTCCGGGAACGGGGACGGCTCCTCGACGCCCTGGGTGAGCTGGCGCGGGCTGTCAGGGCTCTCGGCGTCCTGGGCGTCCGCCACCGCCTCCGCCGCAGCCTCCGACGCCTTGGCCACCTCCTCGTCCAACTCCGACGTCTCCGGCACCTCCTCCCGCGTCGCCGCCGACCGGGGCAGGGCCTCCGTGAACGCCCGGGAGACCCCCTGCAGCGCCGAGGTGACCTCGCTCGGGATCACCCAGAACGTGTTGCCGTCGCCCTGCGCGAGCTGCGGCAGCACCTGGAGGTACTGGTAGGCCAGCAGTTTCGGGTCGGGGTCGTTGCGGTGCACGGCCTGGAAGACCTGGTCGATGGCGCGCGACTGGCCCTCGGCCTCCAGGATGGCGGCGGTGCGCTGGCCCTCGGCACGCAGGATGCGGCTCTGCTTGTCGCCCTCCGCCGTGAGGATCTGCGACTGCCGCTGGCCCTCGGCGTTGAGGATCGCGGCGCGCTTGTCGCGTTCGGCCCGCATCTGCTTCTCCATCGCGTCCTTGATGGTCTTGGGCGGGTCGATGGCCTTGATCTCGACGCGGTTGACGCGGATGCCCCACTTGCCGGTGGCCTCGTCGAGCACGCCGCGCAGCTGGCTGTTGATGGTGTCGCGCGAGGTGAGGGTCTTCTCCAGGTCCATGGAGCCGACGACGTTACGCAAGGTGGTGACGGTGAGCTGCTCGACGGCCTGGATGTAGTTCGCGATCTCGTACGCCGCCGCCCGCGGGTCGGTGACCTGGAAGTAGAGGACGGTGTCGATCTCGACGACCAGGTTGTCCTCGGTGATGACGGGCTGCGGCCGGAAGGAGACGACCTGTTCGCGCAGGTCGATCATGGGGTAGACGCGGTCGACGTAAGGGATGACGAAGTTGAGACCCGGCTTGAGCGTGCGGTGGTAGCGGCCGAGCCGCTCGACGTTGCGGGCCCGCGCCTGCGGGACGATCCGCACCGCCTTGAGCACGGTGAACACCGCGAAGAGTATGACGAGCAGTCCGACCAGCAACAGCGGATCCATGAGTCACTCCCGGGGATATACGAGGGCTGTCGCCCCTTCGATCTCGATGATGTCGACGGTCGCCCCTGTGGGGATCACCAGCGTCTCGTCGTAGGCGCGCGCCGACCACTCCTCGCCCCCGATGCGCACACGACCGTCGCGGCCCGTCACCTCCGAGACCACGTAGGCGGGCTTGCCGACGAGTGCTTCCACGCCGAACCGCTGCAGCGGAGGCTGCTTGAGGTGGCGCATCGCGATCGGCCTGAGCACCATCAGACCGGCCGCGGACGACAGGGCGAAGCAGAGCAACTGCAGGGGGACGGGCAGCCCGATGACGGCGGTGACTGCGGTGAGCAGGGCCGCCGCACCCAACAACCCGAGCGAGGCCGTGAGGGTGAATATTTCGGCCACGCCGAGGACTACCGCGAGGATTACCCAGATGATCCATTCATCCATGTCCGGCCCTCCTGATGGGACAACGGGCCTGAGTTCGCGACTGGTTCCCCCCTCTCTACCGTAATCCCGGAATCATCCCGGTGGCACCCGGGCACCCGCGGGACCGGCTTCGACCAGGGCGCTTCCCTCGCGCCACTTCTCCCACGGGAGCTGCCAGAAACCCCATCCGTTGTCCCAGCCGAGCTCCCGGTCGGTGCCGACGATCGTGACCGGGTCGCCGCGCAGGGAGGTGTCGTAGAACCAGGCGGCCTGGTCGGGCCTGGCGTTGATGCAGCCGTGGCTGACGTTGGCCCGGCCCTGCGCCCACACGTTGTCCTTCGCGTGCACGTATTCGCCGCTGTTGGAGATGCGCACGGCGTGGTCGATCAGCATGTCGTAGAAGCCGGGGTCGCCCTTGACGCGCCCCGGGGAGACCATGCGGACCGGGTTGCCCTTGTCCATGGTCAGGTGGATGCCGCTGGTCGTGGTGTATTCGGGGGTGGTGGCCATGCCCGCGCTGATGGCCATCCGCTGCGCGATCGCACCGTCGCGGCGGACAACCATCTGGTGGGTCCGGGTGTCGATCGTGCTGGTCTGCCTGCGCCCGACGGTGAAGGCGAAGGTGGAGTCGGTGGTGCCGTAGAGGCCGCTGCCCGCGCGTACGCCGGCCAGATGCGCGGTGACCGTGACCTGCTGGTGGGGCGGCCAGAACCGGCGGGTGCGGTAGATCACCTGGGTGTCGCTGATCCACCGCCACGCGCCCTCGACCGGCGTCTCCGCCTGGACCTCCAGCGCCCGCTCGACGGCCGCCTTGTCCTCCACCGGAGTGTCGAAGTCGATGATGACCGGCATGCCGGCGCCGACCGTCTCGCCCGGCAGCGGCGCCGTCGATGCCACCTGGAACGACCTGACCGCGGCCCGGGTGTGGAAGCGGCCGACGGCGACCGTGGCCGGCCCGCCGGCGCCGGTCGCCGTGACCGTCACCGAGTATTCGGCCGCGGGCTTGAGCGTCCAGGCGGAGCGCCACATCGTGTGGGAGCCGTCGAGCCGGCCGGGCACCTGCTCCCCGCCCTCCGAGACCAGCACCCGGCTGAGCGTGCCGCCGCGGGCCCTGACCACCAGGCCGCGATCGGTTCGGGCCCGCGTGGAGTCGAACGCGGGCGAGACCCGCACGACCGGGGGCGCGGCCGGGGCCGTGGCGGGCGCCGAGGAGCAGCCGCAGACCAGGAGGAGGAAGGCGACACAAGTCAGCACGGCCCGCCGCATGTCACACTCCTGCTGTCCGAGGGAAGGGGGTGACATCAGGGTAGCGGCGAGTCGGCGGTCAAGCACGCTGAGTCACCTATGCGATAATTCCGGAAACCTCCCCCAATGTCACGGCGCCGGCGGTGGCCCGGATCGTCACCGTGTCCCCGTCCTCCAGGAACGAGCGCGTCTCGCCGCTCGCGAGCTTGAGCGGGTCGCTCCCGTTCCAGGTCAGCTCGATGAACGAGCCGCGCTCGCCGCGCGAGGGCCCCGAGATTGTGCCGCTGGCGAACAGGTCTCCGGTCCGCAGGGAGGCCCCGTTCACCGTCATGTGCGCGAGCATCTGGTCGGGCGTCCAGTACATGCTCGCGTACGGGGGCCGCGACACGACCTCCCCGTTGAGCAGGACCTCAAGGGAGATGTCCAGCCCCCAGTCCGCCCGCCTGCGCAGGTAGCCGGGCGGCTCCGGATCCTGGGCACGGCCGGGGACGCGGGGCAGCGCCTCCAGCGGCGTGATCCACGGCGAGATCGACGTGGCGAACGACTTGGCCAGGAACGGCCCGAGCGGCACGTACTCCCACGACTGGATGTCACGCGCGCTCCAGTCGTTGACCAGCGTCACCCCGAACACGTGGTCCTCGAAGGCCCCGGCGGGCGAGCCGAGCTCGGTGGGCACACCCACCACGAACCCCAGCTCCGCCTCGATGTCCAGCTTCGCGCACGGCCCGAACGCCCCGCGTCCGAGCTGCCCGTGCGGGCGCCTGACCGGCGTGCCCGACACCACGACCGTCCCGGCCCTGCCGTGGTAGCCGACGGGCAGGTGCCGCCAGTTGGGCTGCAGCGGCTCGGTGCCGGGCCGGAAGATCTGGCCGATGTTGCTCGCGTGGTCGATCGAGCAGTAGAAGTCGACGTAGTCGGCCACCTCGAACGGCATGTGCAGCCGCACCTGCTCCAGCGGGACCAGGTGCCGCTCGGTCACGGCGAGGTCGCCGGTGAGCTTGTTGCGGATCAGCGTCCTGGTGTCGTGCCAGGCTGTCCGCCCGCGGGCCATGAACGGGTTGAGCGAGGGCGCGTCGAAGACCTCGTCGTGCAGGGCGGGCGCCAGGTCGAGCACCTTGTCGCCGTACCGGACGCCCACGCGGGGCGCCTGGCCCGGACGCGAGAACACGCCGTAGGGCAGGTTGTCCACTCCCCAGCTCACGAAATTTCCCTCCGTCACGCGATCAGTCCCAGGGTGCGCAGGTCCTCGACGGGGATGCTGGTGCTGCACGAGCCGTAGCTCACCAGCAGCCGCCGCGCCCGTTTCGCGGTTTCACTCGGTACGGCCTGCGCGAGCCGTACGAGATGCCCGACGTCGGTGGCCCGCAGCACGGGCACCGGGTCGCGCCCGTCCACGGCCTCGCAGACCGCGAGCACGAGGTTCAGGAAGCCGTGCCGGTCGACGCCCAGCGTGGGGTCGAAGTGGCGTACGGCGTGGTGCAGCCCGGCGGTGGCCTTGAACGGGATGTCGTGCTCGACGCAGAACCCGATGAACGCCGCGAGATGCTCCGCCGTCGGGAACGTGTCGGCCGTCAGCCCGCCGCAGCGGACCTTCAGCCCGACCCCGTCGGGCACCTCGACGCTCACCTTCCCCGCCGCCACCTCCACGAAGAGCCGCACGCCCGCCGGCAGCCGGAGCCGGCCGGCCAGCGCCTCGATCGTCAGGCCCGGCGGCAGCCGGGTCTCGACGAAGTCCACGGGCAGGTCGTCGAAGGGGGGCACCTCCTCCTGGTCGAGGATCAGCCCGATCCGCCGCGGCCGGTACTCCATGTCACGCAGCCGGTGCAGCCGACTGGCCGGGCACAGGAACCGGTGCGTGAGCACGGAACTGCCGTGCTCCTGGTCGCGCCGGTTGCGGGCCAGCGCCTCGTCCATGTGCAGGGACGTCGGCGGGAACAGGCCCGCGTCGTCCACGAGTTCGGTGTAGACGCTCATCGTGACCAGGTCCACGCGTAGCCGGTGTCCTCGCAGGACAGAGCGCCCTGGCCGAGGTCGAGCGGGCGGAACGTGTCCACCATGACGGCCTTCTCGCTCGTCGTCGTGATGCCGCGGGAGACCGCGTCGATCACCGCCTCGACCGCACCGGGCTGCGGCCCGTGCGTGAACCCGGCGGGATGCAGCGAGATCGAGCCGATGTCGATGCCCGAGCCCTTGCGCGCGGAGTAGTCGCCGCCCACGTAGAACATGAACTCGTCGGAGTCCACATTGTGGTGGTTGTACGGGATCGGCACGGACTCCGGGTGGAAGTCGAGCGGCCGCGGGCAGAAGGAGCACACCACGAACCCCGGCCCCTCGAACGTCTGGTGGACGGGCGGCGGCGCGTGCGTCTTCTTCACGATCGGCTCGAAGTCATTGATGTTGAACGCGTACGGGTAGAGGTAGCCGTCCCAGCCCACCACGTCGAACGGATGGTTGCGGTAGACCAGCCTGCTCAGCCCGCCCCGCGTGCGCACCAGCACCGGCACCTCCTCGCCCTCGACCGTGAACGGCTCGGCGGGGCTGCGCAGGTCGCGCTCGCAGTAGGGGGCGTGCTCCAGGAACTGCCCGTACTGCGACAGGTAGCGCTTGGGCGGCCTGATGTGCCCGGCCGCCTCGATGGCCAGCACGCTGACCTGGCCGTCCGGCACCCAGCGGTGGATCGTTCCGGTCGGGATGACGATGTAGTCGCCCTCACCGGCCTCGATCACGCCGTACGTGGACTCGAAGCGGACCCGGCCGCTCTGCACGTAGACGCACTCGTCGCCCATCGAGTCGCGGTAGAGCTCGCTCGGCCGGTCGCTGACGGCGTACGACAATCGGACGTCGCCGTTGCCCGCCAGCAGCATGCGTCCCGTGACCAGGTCACCCGCGCTGGACAGCTCCTGCGTGCGGAAATGGCGTGGCGAGAGCGGCAGGTTGGGCTCCAGCCGGGTCTCCACCGTCGGCGTGACCGCCTCCGCCTTGACGATCGCGGTCGGCAGGTAGCGGTGGTAGAGCAGCGAGGAGTCGGACGAGAAGCCTTCCTCACCCATCAGCTCCTCGGCGTAGAGACCACCGTCCGGCCGTCTGAACTGCACGTGCCGCTTGCGCGGCACCTCCCCAACGACGCGGTAGTACGGCATCCGCTGCCTCCATGGTGTCCGTTTATCGGACGAATATGTCCTTTATATGTAACAACCGTCCGCCATCGGCCTGGAGATGTCAACCCAGCGCGGCGGCCAGCTCGGCGGCGGCGGCGACCACCCGAGGGCCCGTGGACTCCTCGAGCGGCCCGAACGTCACCACCCCCACCGACGCCTCCAACCAGGGCAGCCCGGTGACAGGCGCGGCGACGCCCCGCGCACCTTCCTGCAACTGCCCCTCCGTCGCGAAGTAGTCGTCACGCCCCTCGCGCAGCGCCAGGATCGCCTGCCCCGCCGCGCCTTTCGTCAGCGGATGGCGCGAGCCCTCGCGGTAGGCCACGTGCATGTCGGTCCAGGACGGCTCCACCACCGCCACGGCCAGCCCGTCGCCGCCCTCGGCCACGGTCAGGTGCGCGGTCGCGCCCACGTCCTCGGCCAGCCGCCGCAGCGTCGGCACCGCCGCGGCCCGCAGCAGCGGCTGCACGGCCTGCGCCAGCACCAGCACCCCGAACCCGAGGTGCACCCGCCCCTCGGCGTCCCGCCGCACGAACCCCTCGTTCATCAGCGTCGTCAGCAGCCGGTACACCACGGGACGGCTCAGCGACAGCTCGGCGCTCAGCTCGGTCGGCGTCCGGCCGCCCCTCCCGTCGGCGAGCAGTCTCAGCAGGCGAAGCCCGCGTTCCAGGGTCTGAGCGGATTCAGCGGCCATGCGATCGATTATCCAGTGACTGTTCGTGCTGGTGAGGGAGCGCCGTTGCCTGGACTGAGGAGCGCCGGGAGCGTAGCGACCAGAGCGACGAGGGAAGGCAACGGCTCCCCAGCGACCGAGCCCGCCTCCACGGAGTGGAGGCAATAAGCACGGGTACTTACCCGGGGAAGAGGTCGGGGGGTGACTATGCGGCAGTGGTGGGTGTTCCTGCTCGCGGGCTTCGCCGTGTGCGCGTTGTCCGCCGCCGTGCCCACGCTCACCATGACGCCGATGTCCCGGCAGCTCCCCCTCGACCCCGTGCACGGGCGCCTGGTCGAGGACACCTTCTACGTCACCGAGGGCATCGAGGTGCACCAGCAGCTCCTGCCCGCCGCGAAGAGCGTCACGTTCCGCCCCGGCTACCTCGCGGTCGGGATCAGGGTCGACCAGGGCGGCCGGCTGTACGGCACGCCGCAGCGCTCCGGCACGTACCTCGCCGCCGTCCGGATGTGCGAGGGACAGTCGTGCCAGGACCAGCGGCTCACCTTCGTCGTGCTCGGCAACGTGCCGTGGGAGCCGCGCGAGCTGACCTTCCCCGGCCGGGCCGGCACCCCGCTGCACGGGGAGATCGGCATCAACGGTGGCCCGTCCGGCGTGCTGCCGACGTTCACCGTGACCGACCGGGCCAAACTGCCCCGCGACGTGATCATCGGGCCCGACGGCCACGTGAGCGGCGTGCCCGCGGCGGCGGGCATCTCCGAGGTGCCGGTGCGGATCTGCGTGGCGGGAAACTGCGCGGGCGTCGTGGTACGGCTCATCATCGCCTGAGCCTGCCCTCCGGCGCACGCGTGGTAGGGCTCGCCTCACCGGAACTCGGCGGCCAGCGGGCATGCTCCCACCCCGCCCGAAAGCGGACACTTCAGGCGTAGTCATTCACCTTTGGAGGCCACGCCATGACCACCGTCCTCGACAACCCCCGCAGAACCGACCCGCCGCCCGTCGTCCACACCGCCGCCATGCTCTGGCTGGTCGCCGTCGCCTTCGGGGCGCTGGAGACCGTGCTGGTGGTCTCCGAGCAGCTGTACACGGGCGCCTCCACGGTCGCCGAGCTGCTGCCGCAGGTCGGGATCCGGCTGGCGGTGTTCGCGGGGGCCGCCTTCCTGGCGCTGCGGCTCAAGGCCGGGGCGAACTGGGCGCGCTGGACCCTCGCCGTGACACTCGGCGTCTTCGGCACGCTCTCGCTCGTGATCGGCCCCGTCCAGTGGCTGCTGGCCGGCGGCTCCGTCGCCGAGGCCGTCGCCGGGACGGACGCGATGGGGCTGATCTTCGCGGGCAGCCGGATCCTGCACGTGGTGGCCGTGCTGGGGGCGGTGACGCTGATGTTCCAGCCCAGGGCCAACGCCTACTTCAGGTCAGCTTGAGATCGGCTCCCGCTCCGGGGCGCGCAGGTTGCGCACCCCGGGAGCCAGCAGGGCGGCGAGGGTGGACAGCACGATGATGACGGCGCAGGCGAGCAGCGTCTCCTCCGTGCCGAACAGGTCGGCCGCCTGCCCCGCCACCAGCAGTCCGATCGGCCCGAACATCATCGACCCGAGCATGTCGTACGAGCTCACCCGCGACAGCGACTCGGCCGGGACCTCGCGCTGCATCGTGGTCTGCCACAGGACGCCGAACACGTCGAAGCACACGCCCAGCACGAACGCCCCGGTCACGATCGCCCAGAGCGGCGCGTCCAGCCCGAGCAGCACGTACGGCAGCGCGGGCGGCAGGCAGAGCAGCACGGCCACCAGGATCGGCCGGCGCGGCCGCAGCCGCATCGCCACCAGCACGCCGACGATCGTCCCGACCGCCTCGCCCGCCAGGAACGCCGACCAGGCCGCGGGCCCGCCCAGCGTCTCCTTCGCGATCAGCGGGCCGAGCACCCCGTGACCGGCCTGGATGGCCATGACCATCAGCGAGAACTGCGCGACCACCACCCAGATCCACTGCCGCGAGCTGAACTCCCGCCAGCCGTCCCGCAGGTCGGCCAGCACCGAGTGCCGCTCCCGCCGGTTCGCGACCGGCTCCATCCTCAGCAGCGCCAGCAGCGCGCCCGCCACCGCGAACATCGCACCGCTCACCACCAGCGCCCAGCCTCCCCCGAACAGCACCACAGTGCCGCCGCCCAGCACCGCGCCCGCCACCCGCGAGGCGTTCTGGCCCAGGCCGAGCAGGGCGTTGCCGGCCTGCAGCCGGTCGGGCGGCACGACCTCGGGGATGATCCCGGTCAGCGCCGGGAACATGATCGCAATGCCCACCCCGGTCACCGCCGCCGCCGCGGACAGCGCGGGCAGCGGGGTCCAGCCGGCGAGCAGCATCGCCCCCAGCGCGAAGAACCCCACCGCCATCAGGGACTCACCGGCCATCATCACCCACTTGCGCGGCAGCCGGTCCGCGAGCACCCCGCCGAACAGGATGAACACGATCATGGGCACCGACTCGGCGGTGAGCACGACGGACAGGGTCGCGGCGGTGGCGCCGGGCAGACCGAGCACGCCGAACGCCAGGGCCACCGGAGCGAACGCGCTGCCCAGGACCGACAGGGTCCGCGCCGACAGCAGCAACGCGAAACGGCGATCCCGGAGCAACCCGAGATCGCTGAGATAACTGTGCACCGGCACGCCCCCCTGAAAACAGTCAAACCCCACCATTCTGCCGAGTTCTCTCGCCGATGTCGCCTGAATATTGGGTCCCGCTGACAAGACCGGAAGCGGAATATGTGCGCGTTTGGCAAGAATCCAGCCTCGATCTCCCGTAATTTGCTAGGACCCTGCTGTCGGCGAGGGGACTCCATTGGGGCGGCTGGTCTATCGCGGTAGATGGACGCTGCTGGCGCTCAGCCTGGTGGCGGCCCTGCTCGTCGCGCCGCTGGCGCTGTCCGGGCAGGCGGTGGGCGGCGGCTTCGAGGACCCGCGCGCCGACTCGGCGACCGCCGCGCGCTGGAGCGCGGAGTGGTACGCCGGCCAGAGCCCCGACGTGGTCGTCCTCTACCGGCACCCGGCGGTCAAGGTGCGCGACCCGCGCTACAAGAAGGCGGTGCACGACTCGCTGCGCGGGCTGCCGGCCGAGTACGTGCGCGGGATGGTCACGTACTGGACGACCGGGTCGAAGGCGATGGTGTCCAGGGACGGGCATTCGACGTACGCGATCGTCACGCTGAAGGGCGCCAAGCGGGCGAGCTACGCGGCGGTGGCGGCGCGGCTCAGGACCGTCAAGAACCTGCGCGTCGCGGTCGGCGGGCCGGTGCCGGTGCAGGCCGAGCTCGACGGCGAGGCCGCCGCCGACCTGGCCCGCGCGGCGGCGGTCGCGGCGCCGGTGCTGCTGGTGCTGCTCGTGGTGGTGTTCGGGAGCCTGGTGGCGGCCCTGTTGCCGCTGGTCGTGGGGCTGCTCGCGGTGCTCGGCGCGCTGGCGCTGCTGCCCGGGGTGTCCGTCTACTCCTTCTATGCCGTCGTGCTCCTCGGGTTCGGGCTGGCGGCGGCGTACTCGCTGCTCCTGCTCAGGGCGTTCAGGGAGGAGATCGGGGGCGGGGCGTCGGACGAGCAGGCCGTGGCGGGCACGGTGGCCACGGCGGGGCGGACCGTGGGTGTGGCCGGGGTGAGCGTGGCCGCGTCGCTGCTGGGGCTGACGCTGTTCCCGCAGCCGTTCCTGGGCTCGCTCGGGCTGGCGGCGGCGGCCGTGGCGCTGGTCGCGTCGGTGGTCGCGGTGCTCGTGGCGCCCGCCCTGCTGGGGGTGCTCGGGCGGCGCGTGGACGCGCTGCGCGTCAGGCCCATGTCCGTACGGCGGGACGGCGGGCTGTGGGACGGCGTGGCGCGCCGGCCGGTCGTGTACCTGGGGGCGGTGACGATCGTGCTGATCGCGCTGGCGGGACCGCTGCTGCGCGTCGAGTTCGGGAACGCGGACCACCGCGCGCTGCCCGCCGCCTCCGAGGGCCGCCGGGTGGCCGAGACGATCGACCGCGACTTCGCCAGGAACGCGCTGTCGCCGATCGACGTGCACGTCGTGGTGGAGCCGCTGGACGGCACCGCCGTCACCGCGCTCGACGTCCGCCCCATCACGGAGCGGCTGGAGCGGCTGCCGCACGTCACCGGGGTCGAGACGGCGGGCCTCTCGCGGCCGAACCGCGCGGTGCGGCTGGCCGTCCGCCACGACCTCGATCCCCTGTCGGCGCAGGCCGGGGACCTGGTCGCCGCGATCAGGTCCGCGGCCCAGGGGCCGGACGTCCGGCAGGTCGTGGTCGGCGGGCCCGTCGCGGCGCGTCTGGACCTCCTGGCCGGGCTCTCCGGCACGCTGCCGTGGCTGGCGGTGGTGGTGTGCTCGGCGATGGCGGCGGTGCTGTCGCTCGCCTTCGGGTCGCTGGTGCTGCCCGTTCCGGCGGTGGTCGCGAGCCTGCTGTCCGCCGCCGCGTCCTTCGGGGTGATCGGGTGGGTGTTCCGGAGCGGCTTCCTGGGTTTCGCCGGCCCTCTGGACGTCTCCGTCGCGCTGCTGATCGGGGTCGTGGCGTTCGGGCTGTCGGTCGTCCACCAGGTGTTCCTGGTCTCGGAGGCGCGTACGGGGGACTCCGCGGTGGCGGAGCCGCGGGAGGTGATCATCGGTGCGGCGCTGCTGACGGTGGCGGCCGGCGGGGCGTTCGCGACGGCCGGGATCGCGGTGGTGAGGCTGCTCGGGGTGGGTCTGTGCGTGGCGGTGGCGGTGGACGCCGTGCTGGTGCGGCTGCTGCTGGTGCCCGCCGCCATGCGGCTGCTAGGCCCGGCGAACTGGTGGCCGCTGCGCTCCCGATCCCCCGCCGCGGCCCCGAGCGTTCACGAAGTCGAGCCGCCCCGGGAAAGGCCTTCACTCCCGCCCGCTCCCCAGGGCGATCGCCGCCCGTTGACGGGCGGGCGGCCCGCGATCACCGTCAAGGGACGGCCGGCCGTCTTCGGCGCGGACACCGATCCGGTGCCGGTGCCCGCCGAGCCCCGGCAGCCGGGATGGGTGAAGGTGGCGGCGGGACGCACCCGGGCGGTGCGCGCCGACCCCGGCGGCGGCTGGACATGGGTCGAGGTGGACGACTGAGTACTCGTAACAAGCGCGGCTACTTCGCGTCGAATAGTGCGTGAAGAAGCCATAGATCTCATTGAACGTTATTGATCGTCCGGATAGTGTGCGATATGCCCACGATCATCCCCTGGAAGTAAAGGTGCCATGCGAAAGCGGCTGCGGCAGATCTTCGTCATCGGATTAGCCCTCTCGCTCCTGGGCGTCGGCGTCCCGGCGTGGTCGGAGAACGACCCCCGAGGCTGCAACGACCTGATGTCGGCCGACACCCCGGCGTACGTCGTCTGCCGATGGCTGGCCACCCCCGAGGAGGCCGCGGACATCGCGAAGTTCTGGCTGGACAACGACGGCGAGCACATGCAGGAAGCCGGTCCCGCGAACCCGATCACGGTGGACTGCACCGAAGAGGGCAACTTCTGCCCGACCGACTCCGAGGGCGACGGCCAGATGCACGACGTCGACTCCCCGGACGTCCCCGGCGCCGAGGACGGCGGCACGCCTGACTGCCAGAACGGCGACCAGTGCGGCTACGTCGACCCCACCGGCATCAGCGCCGCCGAGAAAGAGTCCGCGCAGGAGACCCCGGCCGGCAAGGCCGCGCAGGCCGCCGTCCAGACGACCATGCGCCTGTGGATCGAGACCGAGCTGGCCGACGACTACAAGGCCGGCAAGCTGGCCGAGGGCGTCAAGAAGATCGCGGCGCTGGTCGCCGCTCAGCCCGGGGTGATCGGCATCCGGTTCACCTCGCAGCTCGGCTACAACAAGACGTTCGCGACGGCGGACGAGCTGGACAAGTTCGTGAATGAGGCCACGGTCGCGCTGCGTACCGCGGTGCCGGGCAAGAAGCTGTCGGCGCACACGGTGGTGCCGCTGTTCGGCTGCGGCGCGAACGACGCCTGCAAGACCGAGATGACCAAGAAGTACCCGCTGCTCGACCCCGACCGCATCGGCGCCTGGCTCTCCAAGGGCCTGATCGACCAGCTCTCCCTGGACGACGGCCACCTGGGCACCGAGTACGCCACCTGGAAGATCGACGCCACCGAGGCCCAGCGCAACCAGTGGATCCAGGTCCGCGCCCGCGCCTGGGACGCCTACGCGCAGATCGCCAGCGAGGACGCCTCCTTCGCCGCCGCCGGCACCTCCAACCTCAACGAGGAGCAGGCGACCAAGGCGATCACCGAGCGCATCGCCTCCCCGCTCCAGGACGACGCCGCCGAGACGGTCACCCTGTGGACCCGCTGGCAGAACGACCAGGGCCAGGTCAACCGGGTGTACGGCGAGAAGTGGGCCGCCAACCTCACCTGGGACCAGCTCAAGAAGCTCGACGCGGTCCGCCCCCGCCTGGCGACCATCTACGACCCGGCCAACCCCGAGGTCGACGTGGCCACCGACCTGAAGAACCTGTCGGAGGTCTTCGGCCAGGTCTACCTGCACGCCGCCTGAGACATACCGAAGACGTACGAGACCGGCCAGGAGCGCGATGCGCGCCCTGGCCGGCCGCGTTCACAGGAGGGTCCCGCCCGTCACCTCGAACTTGGCGAGGGCCTCCTCGACCCTGGCCAGCGTGTCGGCGTGGAGGGTGAGGTCGGCCGCCGCCAGGTTCTCCTCGATGTGGGCGGGAGTGCGGCTGCCGGGGATGGTCACCACGTGCTCGTCCTGGTGCAGCAGCCAGGCCAGGGCGAGCTGGGCGGGCGTGATGCCGAGCTGCGCGGCCAGGGCCCTGATCGGGGCGTAGCGGTCGTTGTTGCCCGCCAGGTTCTCCGCCGAGAAGCGGGGCGCGTTGTGCCGGAAGTCGCCCTCGGCGAGCGACTCCACGGTGCCCGTCAGGAAGCCGGTGCCGAGCGGGCTCCACGCCACGATCCCCACGCCGAGCTCCCGCGCGGCGGCCAGCAGACCGGGATCGAGGGGGCGCCACATCGACCACTCGTTCTGCACGGCCGTCACGGGGTGTACCGCGTGCGCGGCCCTGAGCTGGGCGGCCGTCACGTTGGACAGGCCGATGTGCTTGACCAGCCCGTCCCGCACCAGTTCCGCCAGCGCGCCGGTCATGTCCTCGATCGGGACGCCGGGGTCGGGATAGTGCGAGTAGTAAAGGTCGATCACGTCGGTGTCGAGGTTGCGCAGGCTGCGCTCCGCGTAGCGCCGGATCAGGCGGGGGTCGGCGTTCACCCGTAGCTCGTTGAACGCGTAACCGACCGGGTGCGACCTGCCCGGCTCACCCTCGGGGATCGCGAGCCCGAACTTGGTCGCGACCACCACCTCGTCCCTGCGGCCCTTGATCGCCCGGCCCACGAGGCGCTCGTTGTGGCCGTCCACGCCGTACGCGTCGCTGGTGTCCACATGGGTCGCGCCCCCGTCGAGCGCGGCCTTGAGCGCCACCTCGGCGCGGGCGTCGTCGACGTCCCCGTAGACGCCCGGCGACAGGACCATGGCGCCGAAGCCGATGGCGGGAACCCGCAAGCTGCCAAGAGTACGTGTCTTCATGAGCTCGATCCTGCTGCGCGCGCCTCTGCCGCGTCCAAGACCCCTTGGTATAACCATTGGTTATGGACGTGCACCTGCGTGAGCTGCGCTACTTCGTGGCGGTGGCCGAGGAGCTGAACGTGACGCGGGCCTCGGAGCGGCTCTTCGTGTCCCAACCCGCGCTGTCCAAGCAGCTCAGGGTGCTGGAGCGGCAGCTCGGGTTCCGGCTGTTCGACCGGGTGCACAGCGGCGTGGTGCTCACCAGGCAGGGTGAGGCGCTCCTGCCGATCGTCCGCGACCTGCTCGAACGGTGGACGAGCGGGGTCGAGTCCGCGCGGGCCGCGGCGCCCGCCGGGACGCTGGTGATCGGGATGCAGACGGCCGTGGGCAGGGGGCTGCAGCAGGAGGCGCTGCGGGGGTTCCGCACGGCGATGCCGGGGTGGGAGGTGTCGCTCAGGCTGGTGGGCTGGGACGACCCCAGCGGCGGGCTGGCCGACGGGTCCTCCGACGTGGCGTTCATCTGGCTGCCGGTGCCGCCGGGGCTGCGGACGTACGTGCTGGCGACCGAGGGCAGAGGGGTGGCCATGCCGGACGGCCATCCGCTCGCGGAGCTGGCGGAGATCCCGTTCGAGGCGCTGCGCGAGGAGCCGTTCATCGCCCTGCCGCCGGAGGCCGGGCCGCTGCGGGACTTCTGGCTCGCGCGGGACGCCCGCGACGACGAGCCGGTCGTCGGGTTCACCGCGAACACGCCGGAGGAGGTGTTCGAGGCCGTGACCAGCGGACTCGGGGTGGTGCTGGTCGCCGAGGGGAACGCCGCGCTCTACAACCGGCCCGGGATGGTCTACCGCCCGGTGACCGGGCTGGCTCCCGGGCAGCTCGCCATCGCCTGGCGAGAAGGGGATGTGAGCCCACAAGTCATGGCATTCGTCGACGCGCTACGACGGGTCGCCACTAAGGTCTGACGCGACATCCATTCACGTGGAAGGGTGACCCCCATGAGCGATTACGCCATCACCTTCGACCTCATCGACGCCGACAACGACGGCCGCATCTCCGCCGTCGAGCTCGTGAAGCTGATGGAGGTGCTCGGCCAGCCGGTGACCCTGGAGGCCGCCCAGGAAGGCGTGCTGAAGCTCGACAAGGACGGCGACGGCCTGATCGACCTGGAGGAGTTCGCAGCTTTCCTCCAGAAGTGACAAAAACAAGCTCTTGCTACACATTCTCCTGTTGCCTGGGTCACAATGGCGACAGGAGGGACGATGGTCATCACGAGTGAAATCCCCGTGCAGGCGCTCAGGGCGGGCATCGGCAGGGTCTCGGCAGAGGTGATCGAGGAGATCCAGACCCGGATCCCCGAGTACGCCAGGCCATCGGACGAGCTCTACATCAAGGTCGTCAAGATGGCGGCCGAGCAGGCCATCGAGGGCTTCCTCGACCGCGTCGAGAACCCGGGCGCCCCCTGGGACCCCGAGCCGTTCCGCATGATCGGCAGGGGCGAGGCGGCCGAGGGCCGCAACCTCGAGCCGCTGCAGACCGCGATGCGGCTCGGCGCCCGGGTCTGCTGGCGGCGGCTCACCGAGCTCGCCGAGCCGCTGCGGCTGTCCCCGCAGACCCTGTACGACCTGGGCGAGGCCATCTTCGTCTACCTCGACCGGCTCGCCGACGCGGCGGCCGAGGGCTTCGAGGAGGCCAGGGCGCACGCCGCGGGCGAGACCGAACGCCGCCGCGGCCGCCTGCTCGACCTGCTGCTCAGCCGCCCGCCCGCCAGCGCGGAGGCCATCGCCGAGCTGGCCAAGGCCGCCGGGTGGCGGCAGCCCAGGACCGTCGCCTGCGTGGCGTTCGACGACCGGCACGGCGCCTACCGCGCCCCCGCGCTGCCGCCCGACGTCCTCACCGGGCTGGACAGGCCCGTGCCCTGCCTGCTCGCGCCCGATCCCACCGGCCCCGGCCAGGCCCAGCTGCTCGACCAGGCGTTGCGCGGACGCCAGGCCGCGATCGGCCCCGCCGTGCCCCTCTCGGCCGCCGCGACCTCGCTGCGCTGGGCCGGAGAGGCCCTGGAGCTGTCGCGGCGCGGCATCCTGCCCCGGGGGCCGCTGCGGTGCGCGGACCACATGGCGACGCTGGTGGTGTTCAAGGACGAGGAGCTGGTCGGCACGCTGGCGGAGGCGCGGCTGGCGCCCCTGGCCGACCTGCGGCCCGCCCAGCAGGACCGGCTCGCGGAGACGCTGCTGGCCTGGCTGCGGCACGGCCGGGGCGCGGGCGAGGTGGCCGCCACGCTGCACGTGCACCCGCAGACCGTGCGCTACCGGCTGCGGCAGCTCGAGGAGCTGTTCGGCGACCAGCTCGCCGATCCGGACATCCGCTTCGAGCTGGAGATCGCGCTGCGGGCCAGGCAGGCCGTCCAGGCGAGCACCCGTACCTGAACCTCCCGCGGATACGGCGGTCTGAGCGCGCGCGTGGCGGGTAGCGGCCCTCCATGCGACTGACGTACACCTCCGACGTCTGGTGGAAGAACGCCGTCATCTACTGCCTCGACGTGGAGACGTTCAAGGACGGGAACGACGACGGCGTGGGCGACTTCCGCGGGCTGACGCAGCAGGTCGACTACCTCGCGGGGCTCGGCGTGACGTGCCTCTGGCTCATGCCGTTCTTCCCCACCCCCAACCGGGACGACGGATACGACATCACCGACTTCTACCGCATCGACCCGCGGCTGGGCACGCTGGGCGACTTCGTGGAGTTCATGCGCACCGCCAACGACAGGGGGCTGCGGGTGATCGCGGACCTCGTCGTCAACCACACCTCCGACCGGCACCCCTGGTTCGTGGAGGCCCGGTCGAGCCGGGACTCCCCCATGCGCGACTGGTACGTCTGGTCCGACTCCCCGGAGCCCGACGACCCCTCGCAGATCGTCTTCCCCGACAAGGAGAACAGCGTCTGGCAGTACGACGAGGGGTCCGGACAGTACTACCTGCACAGCTTCTACCGGCACCAGCCGGATCTGAACGTCGGCAACCCCGAGGTCAGGGACGAGATCACGCGCATACTCGGCTTCTGGATGGAGCTCGGGCTGTCCGGGTTCAGGGTCGACGCGGTGCCGTTCCTCATCGAGAACGTCGATCCGAAGCTGGCGAACCCCCACGAGTTCCTGGCGGACCTGCGGGCGTTCATGACGCGGCGCAAGGGCGGGTCGATCCTGCTGGGCGAGGTCAACGTCCCGTACAAGGACCTGACCCGGTTCTTCGGAGAGGGCCTGGGCGACCAGCTCACCATGTGCTTCGACTTCGTCGGCATGCAGAACGCCTGGCTGTCGCTGGCGCGCCACGACGCCACACCCCTCGCCGACGCCCTGCGCGAGCGCCCCGAGCCGCCGAAGGACTGCCAGTGGGCCGTGTTCCTGCGCAACCACGACGAGCTCACTTTAGACAAGCTCACGGACGAGGAGCGGCAGGAGGTCTTCGGGGCGTTCGGCCCGCGCGAGGACATGCAGATCTTCGGCCGCGGGCTGCGCCGCCGGCTGCCGACGATGCTCGGCGGGGACCTGCGGCGCATGAAGATGGCCTACAGCCTGCTGTTCTCGCTGCCGGGCACGCCAGTGATCTTCTACGGCGAGGAGATCGGCATGGGCGAGAACCTCGACGCGGAGGGCCGCATGGCGGTCCGCGTCCCGATGCAGTGGTCCGCGGACGGCGGCTTCACCCAGGTCGAGCCGGTACGCGAGATCCCGGAGGGCTCCTTCGCCCCCGACCGCGTCAACGTGGCCGACCAGAAGCGGGACGTGGACTCGCTGCTGCGCTGGTTCCAGCTGCTCATCGAGCGCTACCGGGAGTGCCCCGAGCTGGCGTGGGGCGACTACACGGTGCTGGAGACCGGCGACCGGGCGGTCCTCGCCCACCGCTGCGACGCCGACGGGGCCACGGTGGTGGTCGCGCACAACCTCTGCGACACGGTCAGGGACGTGGAGCTGACCCTGGAGGGGCTCGGGGGCCACCAGCTCACGGACCTCCTGGTGGACGGCACGCTGGAGGTCTCGGCCGAGGGCTCCGTACGGCTCCCGATGGACCCGTACGGCTCCCGCTGGCTCCGTGCCTCCCCTCGGGAGCTGCCACCGGAGGACGCCTCGGTCAAGGCCCGCTGACCCGGGGACGGGTCAGTGCGAGAGGGGGGCGTCCGTGGTGTCCACCAGCTCGCAGTCCGCGATGGGGCCCTCGCCGACGCGGGCCCAGACGCCCGCCACCACGCCGCCCCCGACCTCCCCGACGCTGAACTCCAGCACCCCCGTCTGGCCGGGCCCGATGACCTTCGGGTCGATGACGAAACCCGGCTCCATGTCCTCGGTCGGTTCCCAGCCCTTCGGGGCCGGGAACACCGACAGCGGCGCCTCCTCCTTGCTGAGGAAGTGGCTGCTGCGCGGCTGCGGGCTGCACTTCTTGCCATGGGGGATGTAGTCCACCACCACGTTCGCCCCCATGGCCCGCAGGTCCTCCTGGAGCCTCTTCGGGTCCTTGGCCTCGTTGATGGTGATGCGGATGAGGCCCTCGGGCCCCTTGGTGACGGCGTACGCCGGAGCGCCGCCGAGCAGCAGCGGGACCGCCACCGCGGCGGCGGCCGCCAGCCCGGCGACGGGGGCCAGAAGGGCCGGGAACCGCCTGCGGGCGGGCCTGCGGTCGATCTCGGTCATCACGAACTCCTTGAGCAGTCGGTGACGGCCCTCGGGAAGATCGCGTTCGGTCGGCCGGCTCATCGGATCTCCTCCTTCTCGGGGCCGGGTTCACCTACTACCTGTCGGGTCGCCGGCGGCGGTTCCCCGGCGGCCGCGAGTTTCTTCCTGGCCCGCGACAGCCGGGAGCGCACGGTGCCGACGGGGATGCCGAGCGCCTCGGCCGCCTGGGCGTAGTCGAGCCCGGCCCAGACGCACAGCGCGAACACGTCCTGCTCCTGGCGGCGCAGCCGCCCGTACGCCTGCCGCACCGCCGCCAGCCGCCCGGCGTCGTCGATGCGGCCCACGACCTCGTCGGCGAAGTCGGGCACCTGCTCGCCCCTGGGCAGCCTGGCCAGCGCGTCGTCGTGCCTGCGGGCGGCCCGGCGCACGTTGCGGGCCACGTTGGTGGCGATGCCGAGCAGCCAGGGGCGCAGCGAGCCGCCCTCGGGGTCGATCCGGCCCCGTAACCGCCAGGCTTCGAGGAACGTCAGCGCCATCACGTCCTCGGCCGTGGACCAGTTGGCGGTCAGGCGGAAGGCGTGGTTGTAGACGGATTTCGCGCAGTCGTCGAAGAGCTCCCCGAACGCCGCCTGGTCCCCGTCGCGTATGCGGGCACGCATCGACATATCCACATCTGTCTACTGTCCGCGCGCCGCGCCGGGTTCCCGCGGGATCAGCTCTGGCCGTTGTCGAAGTACGCGGCCAGCTCCGCGTCCAGGGGCGGCACGTCGTACGGCATGCCCCCGTCGCGCAGCGACATCGTGGCCATGTAGCCCGCCGCCACGCTCATCCTGGCCGCCACCGGCGAGGTGTCCGTCGCGCCGCCGTCCCGGACGAACCGGCAGAACTCCGCCACGATCTGCGCGTCCGCTCCCCCGTGCGAGCCCTCCGCCGGAGGCACCTTGTACGCGATGTCGCAGTCGTCCCGGTAGGCCGTGGGACCCCGGTTCCAGACCTTGACCGTGTCCCCGGGCTCGTCGCCGAAGTTCTCCAGGCGGCCCTCCGTGCCGATGACCGTGTAGTTGCGCACGTAGTCGGGCGTGAAGTGGCACTGCTGGTAGGCGGCGATGACGCCGTTGTCGAGCCGCATGTTCATCACCGAGACGTCCTCGACGTCCACGACGTGGTGCAGGCCGGTGCGCGAGGTCGGCGGCCACTCGTACTCCTCGAGCCACCCGTCGGGCCGCGGCGTGCCGGGCTCGCGGCGCGGGAGGTCGCCGTAGACCATGAGGTCGCCGAACGCGTTCACCCTGGTCGTGTAGCCGCCGGCGAGCCAGTGGATGACGTCGAGGTCGTGGGCCGCCTTCTGCAGCAGCAGGCCCGTGGTGCGGGTGCGGTCGGCGTGCCAGTCCTTGAAGTAGTAGTCGCCGCCGTAGGAGACGAAGTGGCGCACCCAGACGGTCTTCGGCTCGCCGATGTCACCCTTGCGGATGATGTCGCGCATGAGCCGGACCACGCCCATGTACCGCATGTTGTGGCCCACGTACAGGCGGGTGCCGGTGTCGCGGGCGGCGCGCAGGACGTTGTCGCAGCCCTCGACGGTGATCGCCATCGGCTTCTCCAGGTAGACGGCCTTGCCGGCCTGGAGGCAGTCGATGGCGATGCGCTCGTGGGTGTCGTCGGGGGTGTTGACGATGATCGCGTCGAGGTCGGGCCGGTCGAGCAGCTCGCGGTAGTCCCCGGTCAGGAACTCCGCCTCGAACCGCCCCGCCTGGCTCTTGAGCACCGCCGGGTCGGAGTCGCACAGCGCCGTCACGACCGCGCCCCTGCCCGGCCGGTGCGCGTGCAGGGAGAGGCTCGTCCGCAGCCCGAGGCCGATGACTCCGATACGCAGGTCTTCCACTGATGTCCCTTCCCGAATCAGCCGCAGCAGACGCCAGGCTAGTACTCATTTGTGCAGATAAACAGCTTGAATCATGCAGCTCTGAGCAATACAGAGTCTGCGGACTCGCCTTTGCTGGGGCGTGAAGCGGAGCTGTGGGGGCACTTAAGAAAGCCTCGATGGACATCCCGGGAGGGGAGCGGGCACAGTGCGTTAGGTTCGGACTGGGGGGAATGGAGCCATGAAAGCGCTGGTCAAAGAGAAGGCCGAGGCCGGCCTCTGGCTTGTTGACGTGCCCGAGCCCGAGGTGGGTCCCGGCGAGGTGAAGATCCGGGTCCTGCGGACCGGCATCTGCGGCACCGACCTGCATATCCGGAAATTTGATGACTGGGCGCGGCATACCCTGACGCTCCCGTTGATCGTCGGGCACGAGTTCTCCGGCCACGTGGTCGAGGTGGCGCCGGGCGTCGAGGACGTCGCCGTCGGCGACCTCGTCAGCGGCGAGGGCCACCTCGTGTGCGGCAAGTGCCGCAACTGCATGGCGGGCCGCAGGCACCTGTGCCGCAACACGGTGGGCCTCGGCGTCAACAGGGACGGCGCCTTCGCCGAATACGTCACGCTGCCCGCCTCCAACGTCTGGGTGCACCGGGCCCCCGTCCATCCCGACGTGGCGGCCATCTTCGACCCGTTCGGGAACGCCGTACACACCGCACTGTCCTTCCCCCTGGTCGGCGAGGACGTGCTGATCACCGGGGCGGGCCCCATCGGGCTGATGGCCGCGGCCGTGGCCACGCACGTCGGCGCGCGCAATGTGATGATCACCGACGTCAGCGACGAGCGGCTCGACCTGGCCGGCAAGCTCGGCGTCTCCCTCGCCCTGAACGTCTCCAGGACCTCGATCACCGAGGGCATGCGCCAGCTCCACATGCGCGAGGGCTTCGACGTGGGGCTGGAGATGTCCGGCAACCCGCAGGCCATGCGCGACATGATCGCGAACATGACCCACGGCGGGAAGATCGCCATGCTCGGGCTGCCCGCCGAGGAGTTCGCCGTCGACTGGGCGACCGTCGTGACCTCCATGATCACGATCAAGGGGGTGTACGGGCGGGAGATGTTCGAGACCTGGTACAACATGTCGGTCCTGCTGGAGAAGGGCCTCGACCTCACCCCCGTCATCACCGACCGGTTCCCGTACCAAGACTTCGACGCCGCCTTCGACACGGCCGCGAGCGGCCGCACGGGCAAGGTCATTCTCGATTGGAGCGGAGGAGCTCGGCCGGAGAGCGCGAGGGACGAGCCAACGGAGGCCGAAGCGGCCGCGACCATGAACAGGAGCGCCTGAATGTTCACGAACGTGCGCGAGCAGCTGCGTACGACGCTCGACGAGATCACCGAGGCCGGACTGCTCAAGCCCGAGCGCGTGATCGGCTCCCCGCAGAGCTCGTCGGTGAGCGTCGCCGGGCGCGAGGTCCTGAACTTCTGCGCCAACAACTACCTCGGCCTGGCCGACAACCCCACCGTGATCGAGGCGGCCAAGGAGGCGCTGGACCGGTGGGGGTTCGGCATGGCGTCCGTACGGTTCATCTGCGGCACCCAGGAGGTGCACAAGGAGCTCGAAGCTCGCCTGTCGGACTTCCTCGGCATGGAGGACACCGTCCTCTACAGCTCGTGCTTCGACGCGAACGGCGGCGTGTTCGAGACCCTGCTCGACGCCCAGGACGCGGTGATCTCCGACGCGCTCAACCACGCCAGCATCATCGACGGCATCAGGCTCTCCAAGGCCCAGCGCTTCCGCTACGCCAACCGCGACATGGCCGAGCTGGAGGCCCGCCTCAAGGAGGCGTCGGACGCGCGGCGGCGGCTGATCGTGACCGACGGCGTGTTCTCCATGGACGGATATCTCGCGCCGTTGCGGGAGATCTGCGACCTGGCCGAGCGGTACGACGCCATGGTGATGGTCGACGACTCCCACGCCGTCGGCTTCGTCGGGCCGACCGGCCGCGGCACGCCGGAGCTGCACGGCGTCACCGACCGGATCGACATCATCACCGGCACCCTGGGCAAGGCGCTCGGCGGCGCCAGCGGCGGCTACGTCTCGGCCCGCAAGGAGATCTGCGAGCTGCTGCGCCAGCGCTCGCGCCCGTACCTGTTCTCCAACTCGCTCGCCCCCGTCATCGCCTCCGCGTCGCTGCGCATCCTCGACCTGCTGGAGACCTCGAACGAGGCCCGCGAGCAGCTCCGCTCCAACACGGCGCGCTTCCGGGCGGAGATGGCCGAGGCCGGGTTCGACATCCTGCCCGGCGACCACCCGATCGTGCCCGTGATGATCGGCGATGCCTCCGAGGCCGCGGCGATGGCCGAACGCCTGCTCGACCTCGGCATCTACGTCATCGGCTTCTCGTACCCGGTCGTGCCGCACGGCCAGGCCAGGATCCGCGTCCAGCTCTCCGCCGCCCACTCCGCGGAGGACGTCGACCGCGCCGTCCAGGCGTTCATCCAGGCCCGCGGCTGACACCCCGCCCGGAAGGGCGGCCGACCGCCGGGGCCCTGAGCGCGCAGAGCCCCGGCCGTCCCGGCCCGCCGCCCTGGCCGACCGCCCTCGCCCGGCCGTCCTGACCCGGTCGTGCGTGGTCATGACCGGCGGGTGAGTATTCTCGCTGCGACGGATCCCAGCGATCGGGCGCGCCTCACGGAGTGAGGCAAAGGAGCACGGTTGATAGACGCGCGGCGGTTGCGCACGCTGCGGGCGGTGGCCGACCACGGCACGGTGACCGCCGCGGCGGCCGCGCTGCACCTCACCCCCTCCGCGGTGTCCCAGCAGCTCGTCGCGCTGGAGCACGAGGTGGGCCACCGGCTGTTCACCCGCGACGGCCGCGGCGTCCACCTCACCGCCGTCGGCAAGATCATGCTGGGCCACGCGAACGAGGTGCTCTCCCAGCTCGAACGCGCCAAGGCCGAGGTGGCCGCGTACGCCACGGGCGAGGCCGGCGAGGTCACCGTGGCCTGCTTCGCCACCGCGATCGGCGCCGTGCTCTCCCCCGCCATCGCCGCCCTGCGCGCCACCTCCCCCGGGCTGCACGTACGCGTGCTGGACGCCGAGGGCGACCACAGCCTGGCCATGCTGCTGGACGGCGAGGCCGACCTGGCCGTCACGGTCGAGTACCGGGGCGCTCCCGACGCGGCCGACCGGCGCCTGTCCCGGCTGCCCCTCTACGCCGAGCCGTTCGACCTGGTGCTCCCCCACGACCACCCCTTGGCGTCGGAGGCGACCTTGACCTCGCTCGCCTCCGAGACCTGGATCGGCCCCTACCCGGGCAACCCGGTGCACGACGTGATCACGTTCGCCTGCCAGCAGGCGGGTTTCACGCCGAACCTCGCCCACTGCTCCGACGACTTCCGTGCCGTCGTCGCCCTGGTCGGGGCGGGGGCGGGGGTGGCCCTGGTGCCGCGGCTGGCCCTGCGCGACATGGCGCTGACCGGGGTGGCGGTCCGGCGGACGCCGGGGCCCGAGCGCCGCGTCTTCGCCGCCGTACGCCGCGGCTCCGACGCCCATCCCCTCCTGCGCCCGCTCCTGTCGGCGCTGCGCACGATCGGCCGCTCTCTCGACGCGGGGTGAAACAACCCCGGTTTATCCGGACATCTCCTCAGGTGTGTTCGCCGATTGGAAGGACCGCCGCATGGGGCCGCCCGCGCCCGAACAACAAGGCAGAGGGCTGCGCGGTGTCCTGATCTTCGGGATAGCGTGCGGCCCATGGGAGGCCCGCGTCATCGAACCCTGCTCGGCCTGCCCGGCGTGCCCGCGCAGGCCGTGCTCGGGTTCCTGGCGCAGCTCACGCAGCAGGTGGCGCCCATCGGGACGGTGTTGGTGGTGCAGGGCGCGAGCGGCTCGCTGACGCTGGCGGGGGTGACCGCGGCGGCGTTCGCCATGGGGGTGGGCATGGGGCGGCCGGTGCAGGGGCGGCTCATGGACCGGCGCGGGTCCAGGCCGGTGCTGGCCGTCACCGCGCTGGTGCACGTGGCCGCGCTCGTCGCGCTGGTCGTGGCCGCCGGGGACCGGCTCTGGTGGGTCGTGGTGGCGCTGGCCTGGGTGGCCGGGGCCGGGCTGCCGCCGGTCTCCGTGAGCATGCGGCTCGAATGGGGGCGCCGCGTGCCGGACGAGGGGCGTACCGCCGCCTACAGCCTGGTCTACCTGGTGCAGGAGCTGGCCATGCTGGTGGGACCGCTGGCGTTCGGGGCGGTGATCGCGCTGACCACGACCTCGCTGGGGCTGGCTCTGGTGGCCGTCGCGGCGGGGGCCGCGACGCTGGGCTTCGCCCGGGCACTGCGGTCGGGGGCTCGCGGGCCCGAGCGGGAGCGCGGGCGGGTGTTCGCGGACCGGCGGATGGCGGTGCTGCTGGCCGTGGTGCTGCTGCTCGGCGGGACGCTGGGGGCGCTGCAGGTGGGCGTGCCCGCGCTGGCCACCGCCCGCCAGGCGCCCGCGGCCACCGGGGTGCTGGTGGCGGCGCTGTCCGTGGGCGGCATCGCGGGGGCCGCCGCCTACGGCGCCCGATCCTGGCGGTCCCGGGCCGGGGTGCGGCTGGTGGCGCTGATGCTGGCGCTCGGGGCGGTGCTGGCGCCGCTGGCGCTGGTGGAGTCGTGGCCGGTGTTCTGGATGGTGCTGTTCGGCGGGGGGCTGGCGCTCAATCCGGCGCTGACGACGTCGTCGCTGCTGGTGGACGAGTTCGCGCCGGGGGCGCAGGCGGAGGCGTTCGGGTGGGTCTCCACGGCCATCGGCGTGGGGGGTGCGCTGGGGTCGGGGGTGGCCGGGGTGACCGGGGAACGATTAGGGGCCTCGGCGCCCTTTCTGGCGGCCTCCGGCCTCGCACTGGCGGGCGCGGCCCTGGCGACCGTCCTCCTCCGGCGCGACGGCACGCGCTGAGCCGCGCTGCTCCCGGCCCGGAGGCACGGGCTGAGCCGTACTGCTCCCGGCCCGGAAGCACGCGCTGAGCCGTACTGCTCTACTGCTCCCGGCGCGACGGCATCGCGCGTTCCGGGTGAGCCGGGCGGGTTCAGGCGCGGGCTCGGGTGAGTGCCTCGGTGAAGCGGGCGTACCGGCCGAGCTCCGCCCGCACGGGGGCCAGCACGAGATCGTCGCCGACCCGGCCCACGGCCGTGCGCAGGGCTCTGGCCGTGCGCCGGGCCCGTCGCCTGCCGCCCGCCCAGGCGGCCAGCCGGGACAGCAGCGCGATCAGCACACCTGCCAGCGCCCCGCCCACCAGCAGCACCGTCGGCCACGGCACCACGCCCACGGTCGGGAGCGGCGGCTGCGGCAGGCGCAGGTAGTCCATCCCGAACAGCCCGCCCAGCCACAGGGCACCGGCCAGCATGGCCGCGAACACCAGCCACTGCAGGACGTTCACGGCCCGCCACCACCTGGGCCGCCGCGTCGCACCGGCGGACGTCGTGGCCACCACCCGGTCCACCGCGTCGGTCAGCTCCTGGGAGCGGGACCGCGCCGCCTGCCGCACCGCCGCCGCCCACGGGCCGGGCAGGTTCGCCGCGGCCGCCTCGCCGACGTCCCTGATCGCCGTCTCGACCCTGGCCCTCTGCACGGCCGAGGCCGCCGGGACGGACGTACGGCCGACGACCTCTGCCCCAGGCCCCTGCCCCGAACCGGCCGACTTCCCCGAAGACCCACCCGCGGGCAGCTCGCCCACCGGGGCCATGGCGCCGATGCGGAGCCTGCGGAGCGGGTCGGGCCTGAGCTTGCGGATCCAGCGGGTGACGGGCCAGCCCGTGGCCACGACGGCACGGTGCCGGTGCCCCTTGGCCACCGCCTCCACGACCAGCGGCACCCCGGCCGCCTCGCAGAGCGCGGCCGTGAGCGCCCGGTCCATCGCCTGACCCGCCGGGGCCTCCTCCGGCGCGCCGAGACGGGCGGCGGCGGTGGTGATGTCGGCCGCCAGGCGGGTGGACCAGGACTTGCGCTCCGCGACGCGGTCGTTCAGGAGCGCGCGGAGCTCCGCGAGGCCGGCGCCGGTGCGGGCGGAGACGGCCAGGACCGGCACGCCCGCCAGGCCGTCCTCGTCCAGGAGGCGGCGCAGGTCTCGGAGGCAGCGGTCGACGGCGCTCTCCGGCAGGCGGTCGACCTGGTTGAGCACCACCAGCATGACGCCTCGGTGGGCGGCCAGCCGGCGCAGGTAGCGGTCGTGGAGGGCGGCGTCGGCGTACTTCTGCGGATCCACCACCCAGACCAGGAGGTCCACCAGCTCCACCAGCCGGTCCACCTCCAGGCGGTGGGACACCTGGATGGAGTCGTGGTCGGGCAGGTCGAGGAGGACGAGTCCGGACAGGTCGGAGGCGGAGGCGGAGGCGGCGGGGTGGCGCTGCGGGATGTCCAGCCAGTCCAGCAGCGGGCCCGAGCCCTCCCCGTCCCACAGCGCCGCCTGCGCGGCCGAGGTGGTGGGCCGTACGACGCCCACCGCCGCCAGGTCCGTGCCGGCGAGTGCGTTGTAGAGCGACGACTTGCCGCTGCCCGTCGCGCCCGCCAGCGCGGCCACGGTGTGGTCGATCGAGAGGGTACGGCGCACGCCGGCCCGTTCGGCGACCGTCCGCGCGCCGGACACCGCCTCCTCCGGCAGCCGCCCTTCGGCCAGCTCGGCGGCCTCCAGCAGGGCGGCCAGGCGGGAGTCGAGGGACGGGCCCTCCTTGCGGCGCAGCAGCTTCACGGCGTGTCCCCCGCGTCCTGTCCGTCCCCGGTCGCGCCTTCTCCACGCGCGGTCGCGTCCTGTCCACCCGCGGTCGCGCCTTCTCCACCCGTGGTCACGTCCTGTCCACCCGCGGTCGCGTCCTGTCCGCCCGCCGCCGTCGCCGGGAGCTCCGCGCGGTGGGCGTGGATGCGCTCGGCCGCGCCGCGCAGCGCGTTCGCCGTCCCCCGGGGCGGCTCCATCGCCTCCAGCTGGGCTGTGAACCGGTACGACTCCTCCTCCAGCAGCAGCCGCACCCGATCCCGCAGGTCGTCCCGCGCCCGCACGGTCAGCGTCCGCACGGCCTGGTCGCCGAAGACGGCCTCCAGCAGCTTCTGCGACAGCAGGCTCGTGCCGCCCGCGATCCCCACCTCGATCCCGGTCAGCCCGCCCGTGGAGGCGAAAACGCCCAGCATGAGCAGCAGCCCCGCCCCGTTCACCCCGAACGAGGCCACGCGGGCGGCCGTCCGCCGTTCGCGCCCTTCCTCGCGTACGAGGTCCAGGACGAACTCCTGCCACCCCCGGACCGTCGCCTCCGCGCGCTTGCCCACGTCGGGGGCGGCGCGGCCGAGGCGGGCGGACTCCATCGGGCCGAGCCGCTCCAGCAGGCCGGGCCCGCCGGGCGCGGCCGACCAGCCTTCCAGGGCGCGTTCGGCGGACCCGTCGGCGGCGCCCCTGATGAGCGCCCCCACCCCGCTCTCCAGGGCGTCCCTGAGCTGGCCCTCCGGCATCTGTCCGGTGAAGAAGCCGACGATCCTGTCGCGCAGCCACCCGACCCGGCTCTCCAGGGAGCGCATGAGGTCGCCGGTGCCGATGAAGTCCTGCCAGCGGGCCAGCACCTCGCCCCGCAGCAGCGACCCGTCGCGCATGCCCGCGTCGAAGTCGGCGATGCCGCCCGCGTAGGCGCCCGCCACGACGGAGCGCAGGGTGTCGAAGGCGGCCTGCTGGCGTTCGACGGCCACGGCCAGCGCGGGCACCCGGGTGGCCAGGCTGTCGAGCGCCCCGGACAGCGTCTGGCGTACGACGCGGGACCGCTCCGCCGCGTCGGTGGCCAGCCCCGTGAGCCAGGAGGAGATGGGCCGCACGGTCTCCTCCGGCAGCCTGGCCTTCTCCGAGGGCAGCGCCGCCTCGGGGACGGTGAACAGCAGCGTGCCGTCGAGGCCGTTCTCGGCGAGGAGACGGGTCAGGTCGCGCGAGATGGGCTCGACGGCGTCCGGGGGCACCCGGTCGAGTACGAGGGCCAGGGCGGTGCTGCGTTCGCGGGCGGAGCGCAGGAAGCTCCACGGCACCTCGTCCGCGTAACGGGCGGCGGTCGTGACGAACAGCCACAGGTCGGCGGCGGCCAGCAGCTGGGCGGCGAGCTCCCGGTTCGCGACCACCACCGAGTCGATGTCGGGCGCGTCGAGCAGCGCGAGGCCGGCGCCCAGCGCGTCGGAGGTGACCACCCGCAGCGCCCCCGGGCCGGTGCCGGTGGCGCGGGACAGGCCGGGCAGCACGTTCTGGCCCATGAACCAGGTCTGGTCGGCCGGGCTGACCACGAGCGTGGGAACGAGCGTGGTGGGCCGCAGCACGCCCGGCTCGCTCACGTCGGCCCCGACCAGCGAGTTGACCAGCGTGGACTTGCCCGCCCCCGTGGACCCGCCGACGACGGCCAGCAGCGGCGCGTCGAGCGCGCGCAGCCGGGGCAGCAGGTAGTCGTCGAGCTGCCCGGCCAGCTCGCGCAGCGCACGCCGGTCTCGCGCCGCCTCACCGACCGCCAGCGGGAACAGCTCGCGATCCAGCGGCCGGCGCAGCGCCTCCAACGCGGCCAGCAGATCCATACGGCCCACGCTAGTCTCCGGCGCGGCCAGCGGCTCCATACGACCCACGCTACGGTGAGCCGCGTCCGGCGGTCCACCGCAGGTGGCGAGTGTCGCGCCTAGCCGGGCGGCTCCCGCAGCACGTAGCCGACGCTGCGGAGGGTGTGGATGAGCCGCGGCTCGACGTCGTCCACCTTGCGCCTGAGGTAGGACACGTACGACTCGACGACGCCCGCGTCACCGCCGAAGTCGTAGTTCCAGACGTGGTCGAGGATCTGGGCCTTCGACAGGACCCGCCCCGCGTTGACCATGAAGTAGTGCAGCAGCTTGAACTCCGTCGGCGACAGCCGCACCTGCCGGCCGGCCCGCCACACCTCGCGGGCGTCCTCGTCCAGCTCCAGGTCGGCCACCTTGAGCTTGCTCGCCGGCGCGCCCTCCCCGCGCGTGCGCCGCAGCACCGCCCGGATCCTGGCCTGCACCTCTTCCAGGCTGAACGGCTTGGTCACGTAGTCGTCGCCCACCCGCAGGCCCGCGATCTTGTCCTCGGTGTCGCCGCGCGCGGTCAGGAACAGCACGGGGGCGTCGATCCGCTTGGCCACCTCGAACCCGTCGAGGTCCGGCAGCATCACGTCGAGCACCACGAGGTCGGGCGAGGCCCGGTCGGCCACCTCCACGGCTTCCTGCCCGTCGGCGGCGGTCAGCACCTCGAACCCGGAGAAGCGCAGGCTGGCGGACAGGAGGTCCCTGATGCTGGGCTCGTCGTCCACCACCATGATCAGCGCCTCGGGTTTCGTCACCTACTTAGAGTGACCCAGCGACCTGAGGGTTAGCTGAAGGCTCACTCCAAGGCGAGTGGGAGTTCGACCCGGAAGGTGGAGCCGGCCTCCGGCGAGCTGTCCAGCGTGACCGTGCCGCCGTGGGCCTGGACCAGCGCCCGCACGATGGCCAAGCCGAGCCCGCTGCCCCGGTCCTCGCCGGAACGGCGGCGCGATCTTGCGGAGTCGGCGCGGTAGAAGCGTTCGAAGACGTGCTCGACCTGCTCGGGCGTGAGTCCGGGGCCGTTGTCGACGACCTCGAGGAACAGCGTCTCCGAGCCCGCCCCGATGCGCACGATGATCGGCGAGCCGGGCTCGGTGTGGATGATCGCGTTGGTGACGAGGTTGCTGATGACCTGGCGCAGGCGTACCTCGTCGCCCGAGACGATCAGGGCCGCGCCGCCGACCACGTCCAGCTTGATGATCCGGTCGGGCGCGAGGATCCTGGCGTCCTGCACGGCGTCCGCGGCCAGCGCCAGCATGTCCACCGGGCGCATCTTCAGCGGCCGCTGCTGGTCCACCCTGGCCAGTAAAAGCAGGTCGTCCACCAGCAGGCTCATCCGGCCCGCGGCCTTCTCCACGCGCTGCATCAGCTCGGCGGGGTCGGCGCCGGGGTTCTGCCTGGCGTACTCGGCGAAGCCGCGGATGGAGGTCAGCGGGGTGCGCAGCTCGTGGGAGGCGTCGCCGACGAACTGGCGCATGCGGTCCTCGGAGCGGCGGGCCGCCGCCTCCGACGCCGACCGCGCCGCGAAGGCGGCCTCGATCTGGGCGAGCATCCCGTTCAGCGAGTTGGCCAGGCTCCCGACCTCGGTACGCGGGTCGGCGTCCGGCACCCGGCGGCCCAGCTCACCGCCGGCGATGGCCTCGGCCGTGCGCTCGATCTGGCCGAGCGGGCGCATGCTCCGCCGCACGATCGTGATGCCCGCGACGGTCAGGAGGAGCAGTATGCCGCCGCCGCCCAGCAGCTCGATGAGCACGAGCCGCCTGGTGATCGCGTCGACCTCCTCCAGGTCCACCGCGACCACGAGCGTCTGCCGCTGGACCACGCGCTCCAGCACCCGCCACTCGCCGTCCCCCTTGATCGCCGGCGCCGTGTACGCCTCCGTGCCCGGCGAGGGCGACAGCACCGGCTTGGGCTTCAGGTCCACGTCGCGGTCGGTCAGCATCGGCACGAAGTCGCCGCCCGGCTCCTTGACCAGGATGATCGCGTCGGACTCGATGATGATCGGCCGCTCGGAGGTCTCCCTGTCCTTGCGCCAGTCGCTCACGACCTTCTTGTGCATGCGGGCGTTGAGCAGGCCGAGCTGGCTGTCCACCCGGTCGATGAGGTAGCCGTGCAGCACCGAGACGCTCACCAGGCCGATGAAGGTCATGCCGAACCCCAGCAGGGCCAGCATCGACGCGATGAGCTTGATCCGGAGCGGCAGGCCGCGCATCAGGGACTCGGTGGCAGGCGTAGGACGTATCCGACACCGCGCAGGGTGTGGATGAGCCGGGGGCTGCGGTTGTCGATCTTCCGGCGGAGCACGGACACGTACGACTCGACGATGCCCACCTCGCCCCGGAAGTCGTAGTCCCACACGTGGTCGAGGATCTGCGGCTTGGACAGGACGCGGCCGGCGTTCGTCATGAAGTAGCGCAGCAGCTTGAACTCGGTCGGCGACAGCGCCACCGCGTTGCCCCCGCGCCACACCTCGTGGCTCTCCTCGTCCAGCTCGATGTCGGCGAACGTCAGCCGCGGCGGGGCGGCCGGGAGGTCGCCGTTCGTACGGCGCAGGACCGCGTGGATCCTGGCGACCACCTCCTCCAGGCTGAACGGCTTGGTCACGTAGTCGTCGCCGCCGATCGTGAGCCCGCGGATCTTGTCCTCGGTCTCGTCACGGGCGGTCAGGAACACCACGGGCGTGTGCAGCCCGCCGCCGCGCAGCCGCCGGACGATCTCGAATCCGTCCAGGTCGGGCAGCATGACGTCGAGCACGACGAGGTCGGGCCGGTGCCGTTGCACGGCGGCGACGGCGTCGTGGCCGCTCTTCGCGGTGGTCACGTCGAAACCCGCGAACCTCAGACTCGCGGCCAGGAGCTCGAGGATGTTGGGATCGTCCTCGACGATCAGCAGGCGTGATTCCATCACATCCAAGGATGCCCTCATCGGACGAGTGCTGGGACAATTCCGGCAATGTGCCGGGCAATCGCCAGGCTGGAGGTGGCGGCGGGCGAGGGCGCGTTGCGCACCAGGACGATGTTGCCGTGCACGTCCACCACGAAGTCGTCGACCAGGCGGCCGTCCCTGGCGACGGCCTGGGCGCGGACGCCGCCGGGGGCCCGTACGAGGTCGGCGGCGGTGAGCTCGGGGACGTAGCGGCGGGCGCCCCGGACGAACGCGCCTTTGACGAGGGACCCGTAGACCTCCTTGATCCCCGTGCGCCAGTGGCTCCTGGCCATGCGCAGTGTCCCCGGCCAGCCAAGAATTTGACCGAAATTTCGGATATTTCGCCAGGTGTAGCCTTCGTAGGCCAGGGCGAGCACCGCGTTCGGCCCCACCAGCACCCCGCCGTCGATCTGGCGCGTCAGATGCACCCCCAGGAACGGGTAGCGCGGATCCGGCACCGGATAGATCAGCCCGCGGACGAGATCCTTGGCCGCGCCCTGGAGCGCGTAGAACTCCCCTCGGAACGGGACGATCCGCACATCTCCCGGATGCCCCGCCATCCCGGCCACCGTGTCGGTGCCCAGGCCGCCGCAGACCACCAGCCGGTCGAAGGTGAACTTCCGCTTGGCCGCGAGCACGTCCACGCCCCCGGACCGCTCCCTGATCGCCCTGACCGGATGCGAGAGCCGTACTGACCCGCCCATCTCCTCCACGTCGAGCGCGAGCCGCCGCGCGACCGCGGGGAAGTCGCAGATCGCGGTGTGCGGCGAGTGGATCGCGCCGACGCCGACCGCGTGCGGCTCGATCTCGCGCAGCGCCAGCCCGTCGAGCTCGGCGATGCCCGGCACGCCGTTGGCGCGCGCCCGCTCGGCCAGCGCGCTCAGCAGCGGCCGCTCGGCACGGGTGCTCGCGACGACCAGCTTGCCGACCTCGTCGTACGGCAGCGCGTTGGCGGCGCAGTACTCCTTGAGCAGCGCCACACCCTCGCGGCACAGCCGGGCCTTGAGCGAGCCCGGCGGGTAGTAGATGCCCGCGTGGACGACGCCGCTGTTGTGGCCGGTCTGGTGGGCGCCGACGTGCGGCTCCTTGTCCAGCACGGTCACCTCGGCGCCCCTGGCCTTGGCCAGCTCGCGCGCCACGGCCAGGCCGACTATGCCCGCCCCCACGACTCCGATCTTCTCCGTCACACGACGATTTTCCGGCTAACCGGCCGTCCCCGCTATATCCGGGCGATCCAGCACTTGAGCCGGTGAGCACAGCGGGCCTTTAAAGGACATTCAGTCGAACATGAGTACGATGGCGGCATGTATCTTCCGCCGGAGTGGCCACCCGAGGTCCGGCCACCCAGCGTCCCCGACTGGGAGTTGTCCGCCACGACCTGGCTTCTGGACGCGCTCCCGCCGGACTACCGGCAGCACGAGGTCCTCCGGCGCCATCCGATCGCGCTGGTCAGCATGGCGCGCTATCACGTCGACGCCGCCGTCGAGGCGGCCAGGACCGGCTACCGGAAGGCCGCCGTCGACCTGAAGGGGCACCTGCCGCCGCACGCGATCGAGGCCGTGCTCGACGTCTACCGGCACGAGGGCCCGCGCCTGGTCCGGCTGGCCCGCTCGATCGAGGTGGTCGGGCAGGCCCTGCGCGGAGAGTTCTTCACCGCGACCATGCGCGGGCAGGGGCGGCGGACGGGTCCCTCGCCGTCCTGACGCTGGTCAGGGCCGGGGGATGGCGACGGCGTCGTACGGCGTGTCCGGGGTCGGCGTCGTGTCGAAGCGGGCGTTGGGGAGGTACAACCGGGACCCGAAGGCGGCCACGGTCGCCGGCACGTCGAACCTGGGATCGCTCACCCGCCGCACGACGCGGCCCTCGGTCCCCGTCGCGTTCAGCCGCAGGACGGCCACGGCGTTGAGCCGGTTCTGCACCGCGTACAACGTCCGGCCGCGCAGCAACAGGCCGTCGCCCTCCCGCAGCGACTCGCCGTGCAGGTCCACCCGGCGGGTCGCGCCGGACGGGTCGACGCGGAACAGCCCGCCGGTGTTCGACTGCACGACGATCAGGCCCCGGCCGTCCGGAGTGGGCGTGATGCCGTTGGCGTTGAAGCCGTCGCCGTACTCCAGGTCCCCGGTGAGGGGGATCCGCACCGCGGTGGCGGGCAGCCGTCCGCCGCGCAGCGGCAGCTTGTAGAGCACCGGGTTGGTGGAGTCGGTGAACCACGCGGCGTTCCGGGTGAGGATGACGTCGTTGACGAACGCCGGGCCGGTGACCAGCCGGTAGGAGGCCAGCACCCGGCCGGTGCGGGAGTCGACGACCCGCGCGTCACCGCCCGTGCCGCCCGCCACGAACAGCCGGCCCCGCGAGTCGAGTTTCATGCCGAGTGACGGCGTGCCGGGTCCGCGGCTGATGATCGCGCCGCGCCCGGTGCGCAGGTCGGCGCGGTAGATGGAACCGTCGGCCATGGAGCCGATGAAGGCGAAGGGTCCGGCGCCGGTGGCGATGCCCTCGGGCTGGAAGCCGTCGGGCAGCGAGATCGAGGCCGGAAGTTCCCCGGCCCGCCGGTCCGCGACCGCTCCGGCGGGGCCGCCCATGGTGACGGCCAGCGCGAGCGCGGCGAGGATCGCGCCGAGGGCCCTGATCGATCGCGTCACTTGGCGCCTCCGGTCGGGGTGAACGCCGCGGCGTGGTCGCGGGCGAAGTCGGCGATGTCGCGCGGAGGGCGGCCGAGGAGGGCGGCGACCGTGTCGGTGGTGAAGTCGCCCCAGCCGGAGGCGTACGCCTGCGCGTACTCCTCCAGCATGTCGACGATCCAGGTCGGGACGCCGTAGCCGAGCAGCGTCTCGCGCTTGGCGTCGTCGCCGACCGGCAGGTACGTGACCGACCTGCCGAGAGCGAGGCTCAACTGATCGGCGACCTCGTCGAACGTCAGCGAGCGCGGGCCGGTGAGCGTGTACGTCTCGCCGTGGTGACGGTCGGGGTCGTCGAGGAGCACGCGGGCGGCGCACCCGGCGATGTCGCGTACGTCGATCATGCCGATCCGCGCCGAGGCCAGGTTCAGCGAGAACGTGCCGGTGGCGGCGATGTCGGCCGCCTCGTTCAGCAGGTTCTGCATGAACCAGTGCGGGCGCAGGATCGTCCAGCGCATACCCTGCCGTTCGAGCTCCTGGTCGGACAGCGCGTGCAGCCTGCCGCTGCGGTTCGGCGCGTCGTGCGCCGCGCCGACGACGGACAGGCGGACGACGCGCTCCACCCCCGCCTGGCGGGCGGCCCACCCGGCGTTCATGCTGTGCTCCGGGGCGCGCGGGCCGTTCGGGGTGAGCAGCCACACGTCCTGCACGCCCTCGAAGGCGGGCGGCAGCGACCGGGCGTCGTCGAGATCACCGACGAAGACCTCGGCCCCCTGCTCGGACAGGCCGTCCACGCCGGATTTGTCGCGGACGAGAGCGCGGAGGCCGACCTCGGTTCCTTTCAGCGCGTCGATCAGCGCGGTGGACACGGTTCCGGTGGCCCCGGTGATCAGTACGGTGCGTGACACGTTCATTCTCCTTTGGCAGTGGCGGGGGTACGGAGCACGGTCTTCGGGGATTCGCCCGCCGACCGCTTGACGGTGATGCGTTCCAGGGCCCAGAGCACGACGGTCCCGGCCGAAAGGGCGGCGCCCAGGACGAACACGCCGGTCCAGCCCTCGTACACCCAGACCACGGACGCCAGCGCGGACCCCACCGCTCCCCCGGCGAAGAAGACGGTGAGGAAGGCCGAGTTGATCCGGTTACGGGCCTCGGGCCGCAGCGCGAACAGGACGTTCTGGCTGCTGTTGAGCACCGCCTGATGCGCCAGGTCCAGCACGACCACGCCGGCGACCAGCCAGATCAGGGACCGCGCCCCCGCCGCGAGCGCCAGCCAGGACGCCACCAGCAGCACCGTCCCCGCGCCGGTCACGACCTGTACGTATCCGCGGTCGGCCAGCCGCCCCGCCACCGTGGCGGTCAGCGCGCCCACGACGCCGACCAGCCCGAACAGGCCGATGGCCGACTCCGGCCAGTCGTACGGCGACCCCGACAGCAGGAAGGTCAGCGCCGTCCACAGCACGCTGAACGAGGCGAGGCTCAACGCGCCGATCCCCGCCCGCCACCGCAGCAGCGGTTCGTACCGGAACATCGCCACCGTCGAGCGCAGCAGGCCGAGGTAGGTCAGGCGGCCGCCGTCCCCGCCGAGCCGGGGCAGGAACGTACGCAGCAGCACGGCCATCAGCACCATCAGGGCCGCGTTCACCCAGTAGACCGTCCGCCACCCGCCCAGCTCCGACAGGGCGCCGGACGCGGTGCGCGCCAGCAGCAGCCCGAGCATCAGCCCGGTCATCACGGTGCCGACCACCCGGCCGCGCTCGGCCGGGTCCGCCAGCGTCGCCGCGAACGGCACCACGACCTGCGCTCCCACCGAGGTCAGCGCGGTCAGGGCGGTGCCGGCCAGGAGCACCGTGCCGTTGGGGGCGGTGGCCGACACCAGCAGGAACACCGCGGTCGCCGCGTAGAGCGCCACCGCCAGCCGCCGCCGCTCCACCAGATCGCCGAGCGGCACCAGCAGGATCAGCCCCAGCGCGTACCCGCCCTGCGCGGCCGTCACCACCAGCGCCGCCTGCGAGGGCCCGACGCCGAGCTCCCGGCCGATCAGGTCGAGCAGCGGCTGCGCGAAGTAGTTGCCGGCGACCGCCAACCCGGTCGCCACTGACATGAGCAGGAGCAGCCCGCGCGACAGGCGGCCGTCCGTTCGAGGTCTCATCGCCGTCATGCGGACAGCCTGGGCGATGGAGCATCTATGAGTCCAACGCATGTTTTTCATCGGAACGATCGCGTTTCACGATCGATCATTCCGAGCGGCGTACGGGGCCGGATGGGGTGGGGTCAGCGGGTGCGGCGGGCGATGAAGGTGATGGTGCCCAGGGCGGTCGCGGCGGCGGCGATCCAGATCAGGATGTCCTTGGCCGTTAAGCCGGTCGTGCCCGCGTCGACGGCCGCCTGGGAGGTCGTGCCCGCGTCCTTCGCGGGGGCCTGCCGCGCGGCCGCGGTCGGGCTGGGGGCGGCGGTGGTGGCGGGTCGGGCGGCGTCGGGGATCGTGACGCGGTAGACGGGGCTTCGGGGCCCCTCCGTGCCCGTGAGCAGGGACTTGCCGTCCGCCGTGTACGTGATCGACTCCGCCTGCTTCAGCTCCGGCATCGACACTCTGGTGATCATCTCGCCCGACGGGCGGTAGAGGGTGGCCGAGAAGTACGTGCGGATGACGTACGAGGAGCCGTCGGGGGCGTAGGCGGCGTCCGTGGCCATGAGGGGCGCGGTGGCCACCTTGCGCAGGACGTTCGTCCTGTCGGTACGGAGCTTCTTCGGCGCGGCGTAGACGGACCCCGAGAACTCCTTGGACACGACGTAGAGGCGCCCCGTCTTGGGGTTGATCATGATGCCTTCCGCGTTGCGGCCGCCGTCGGCGTAGCGGAAGCGGTAGCGGGTCGCGGGCAGGGTGGCGTCCTTGATGGTCTGGGGCTCCACCACGCGGTAGATGGAGACGTCCGGCCAGGCCCCGTTGAGGTTGTCGCCGATGTCCGCGAACCACAGCGTGGCCTGCCCCGTGACCGGGTCCTTGGTCGCGGCCATGGCCTCCCAGTCTCTCGCCTGGGCGCCCTTCACCTGGAAGGTGGCCCGCGTCCGCCCCTTGCCGTCCACGGCGTAGAAGGTGGGGCTGGCGGAGCTGTCGTTGTGCGTGTAGTAGGTGTCCGGGTGCGTCGGCGAGACGGCCAGGCCGCTGGACTCCGTGATCTTGGGGTCCTTGAAGGTGAAAAGCTTCTCCATCCCCTCGTCCGCCACCGCCGCACGGGCGGGAACGGTGAACAGCACACAGGTGGCCATCGCCACAGCCCCCGCGGCGGCCAGCGCCCGCATCACTCCATCCCCCACTCCGACATCATGCCCCACGAGTCGCCGCCCAAGACCGACCTCCAACGCCGCCGCTCGTGTCCGCGTTGATAGCGGGTGGAAGGAGACGCATGGACCCATATGAGGGCTTCAGGGAGTTCGTCCGCGGACGCCAGCACGCGCTGATGCGTACCGCGTACCTGCTCACCGGCGACGCCCAGCAGGCCGAGGACCTGCTGCAGACCGTTCTGATGCGGACGGCCAGGCACTGGCGGAAGCTGATGAAGGACGGCAATCCGGAGGCGTACGTCCGCAGGGGGCTCGTCAACGAGCACATCTCCTGGCGGCGGCGCAGGCGGGCCAAGGAGACGCTCACCGCGTACCCGCCGGAGATCGGGCACGGGGCCGGACCCGAGGACGCGAGCCTGCACCGCATGGCGCTGCAGCGGGCTCTCCTGCGCCTGACGCCACGGCAGCGGGCCGTGCTGGTGCTGCGGTACTACGAGGACCGCAGCGTCGACGAGACGGCCGACCTGCTCGGCTGCTCGCCCGGCACGGTCAAGAGCCAGACCAGCCACGCGCTCGGCCGCTTACGCGACCTCGCCCCCGAGCTGGCCGAACTGCTTCACGACGTCGATCCCGAGGAGGTCTACCGATGACCCGGTTCCGTGACGAGCTCCAGCTGATCGCCGCCCAGGCGCCCGAGGTCGACCTGGCCGAGCGGGCGGTGCGGGGGGCACGCAGGTGGAAGGCGGCGACGTTCGGCTCGGCGCTGGCGTCGCTGGTCGCGGCCGCGCTCACCGCCACCGTCCTGATCACCACCCCGGGCGGCGCCACCATGAGCGGCGAGATCGCGAACGTGCTCCCCGCCTCCGGCGTGGACCCGGCCGCGTACGCGTACTACGACTTCTGCGGCAGGGAGTGGGACTACCGGAAGAACACCAGGACCTTCGGCAAGGAATGCGCCCAGTGGCGGCTGGTGACCCGCACCGGCGGGAGCTTCCGGATGCCCGAGGCGCTCAGCGTGTACACCGAGCAGACCCCCGAGAACTACATGAACACCGGCGGCCCCCTGACGATCTCCTCGGACGGGAGGCGGGTGGCGTACTACAGCGAGAAGGACCAGAAGTTCGCGGTCCGGGACCTGGCCGACGGCCGGATCCGGCTCACCCCGCAGACCGTCACGCGGGAGACGATGGTGAAGAACGGGATGGTGCTGGTGCTCTCACCTGACGGGCGCCACCTCGGCCTGCTGGGCGGGACGAGCTCCGTGGTGGACATGGAGACGGGCCAGGTGACCGAGATCCCCGAGGGGTGGCGCGTGCGGCGGATCGGCAACGGCGGGAGCCCGGTCGTGGTCAGCGACGACGAGGACCGGCTGGGGGTGTTCGACGGCGGGCAGGTGACGCCGTTGAACAAGACGTCGCGGCAGGTCAGCGAGCTGTCCGCGGACGGGCGCACGGTGGCCTACCTCGACGGCGAAGAGATCAAGGACCATTTGGTGACCCGCCCCGTCGACACGATCGTCACGCTCGACGTCACCACCGGCAAGGTCCTTTCCAGGGCCAAGTTCACCGACGTCCCGAAGGACGTCCGCGGCCCGCGCATCGGCGGCTGGCACAGCTCCACGGAAGTGGTGATCAGCGACAGGGCAAGCAGCGGCACCTGGGGGGGCAAGAAGGGCGGCGTGCCCACGCTGGGCGAGGTCACGTACGCGATCGACGTCAACACCGGGCGGATCCGCAAGCTCGCCGAGTACACGTACAAAGCCTGGGCGGGCGACCTGTCCCTCCCGGGTTTCTAGCCGACGAGGACCCGACCCACCCTGGCGCTGTGGCGGTGGAAGCCGGTGCCCTGGAGCACCACCAGGAGCCCGTTGGCCACCCGCCATGGCCACCCACAGGCCGGTGATCCCCTGTGTCATGCTTGCCGAGGGCCGAGGTGACCACCAGGGAGCCGACCATGCCCGCGACCATCGCCAGGAACAGCGGCACGGCGGCGCGGAGAAAAGCGATCATGAAGCGCGGAGGTCCGTCAGCGCTCCATGGGAGATCATGGACCTGGTGTATGGCCTGGAGTGCACTCCAGGTCTTTAGGGTTGAAGTCATGGATTACGTCAACCTCGGACGCAGTGGCCTGCAGGTGAGCCCGCTCTGCCTCGGCACCATGAACTTCGGCCCCCTGACCACGGAGGAAGACTCCTTCGCGATCATGGACCGGGCGTTGGAGCTGGGGATCAACTTCTTCGACACAGCCAACGTGTACGGCTGGAAGCTGGGCGAGGGCATCACCGAGCAGATCGTCGGCCGGTGGTTCGCCCAGGGCGGCGGGCGCCGGGAGAAGACCGTCATCGCGACCAAGCTCAACGGCAAGATGAGCGACTGGCCCAACGACCAGAAGCTGTCCGCCCTCAACATCCGCAGGGCCTGCGACGCCTCGCTGAAGCGGCTGCAGACCGACTACATCGACATCTACCAGGCGCACCACGTCGACCGGGACACCCCGTACGAGGAGTTCTGGGAGGCGATGGACGTCCTGCGCCAGCAGGGCAAGATCATCTACGTGGGGTCGTCCAACTTCGCCGGCTGGCACATCGCCAAGGCCCAGGAGGCGGCCGCCCGGCGTAACGCCAACGGCCTCATCAGCGAGCAGTCCCACTACAACCTGCTCACCCGCGCGGTCGAGTTGGAGGTCCTGCCCGCGTGCGAGGACTACGGGCTCGGTGTGATCCCGTGGAGCCCGCTGGCCGGCGGCCTGCTCGGCGGCGTGCTGCGCAAGATCGACAAGGGCCGCTCGGCCTCCGAGCACATGGTCAAGCAGCTCGAGAAGCACCGCGACAAGATCGAGCAGTACGAGAAGCTCTGCGACGAGCTGGGCGAGGACCCGGCGTACGTGGCCCTGGCCTGGCTGCTCAAGCAGCGGGCGGTGGTCGCGCCGATCATCGGCCCGCGCACCCTGGAGCAGCTCGAGGGCAGCCTGCGCACCCTGGAGATCGACCTTGACGAGGCCACGCTGGCCCGTCTCGACGAGATCTTCCCCGGGCACCGCACGGCCCCCGAGGACTACGCCTGGTAGATCAGCTCACCAGGGCGCCGACGACGACGATGAGCAGGAGCAGGCCGAGCACAATCGGTAGCAGCCACATGCGAGGACGATCCACGGTCTGGAGCCTAGCTCTGCCCGGAGGGTGCGAGCGCCCATTCGGCGAGTGACTCGTACCTCACCTGGGGCCCTGTGTGACTGCGGACGAGACGGACCTGCTCCGCCCGCCACGGCGAGCCGCTGAACCCGGACAGCGACTCGACCAGCGGGCGCAGGTCCGTCTCCGTCTTGGCGCGGGCCAGCGTGAGGTGCGGGTGGAACCGTTTCTCATCGGTCTGTACGGCCCCGGCCCGCCGGGCGCCCGCCTTGACCGAGTCCGCCAGCCTCGTCATGGAGTCGCCCGTGACGCCCACCCAGAAGACCCTGGCCCGGCGGGCGGAGGAGAAGGCGCCGAAGCCGGTGAAGGCCAGGTCGAGGACGCTGTAGCGGTGTACGGCGCGGGCCAGGCGCTCCTCCAGCTCGGGCAGCACCTGCTCGGGCACCTCGCCGAAGAAGCCCAGCGTGATGTGCCAGGTGGCACGGTCGGGCCAGCGCAGCCCCGGCACCTGCCCGACGTGCGGCGCGATGGCGCGCGAGATCTCGTCCAGGATCTCGTCGGGCGGCACCAGCGCCGCGAACAGCCTCATACCACCTGATTGTCTCGTGCCCACCTGCCGCCTGGGCCCCAGGGGTGGGGGCTCAGGCGACGGCGAGCGCCGGCTTCGCGACGCGGGCGGTGATCAGGCGCGTCACCAGCATCGCCAGCCCGGTGCCGACCAGCACCAGCACGCCGGACAGGATCACACCCGCCCGCGGCCCGCCCAGCTCCGACAGCCAGCCGATGAGCGGCGCGCCCACGGGAGCCCCGCCGGTGAACACCAGCATGTAGATCCCCATGACCCGGCCCCGCATGTCCGGGGACGTGGCGATCTGGACGCTGGCGTTGGCGGCCGTGTTGATGGTGATCAGCGCGATCCCGGTCGGGATCAGCAGCAGCAGGTAGACGGGGTAGAACGGGGCCAGCCCGGTGGCGATCTGGAAGAGCCCGAACCCGAGCGCCCCGGCCATCAGCACCTTGCGTGACAGGCGCGCCCGGCGCGCCGCGAGCAGCGCGCCCCCGAGCGCCCCCACCGCGAACATGCTGGAGGCCAGCCCGAACGAGGACGCCCCGGCCTTGAACACCTCGCGCGCCATGAGCGCGATCGACATCGAGAACGACTGCGAGAACATCGACACGAACCCGATCAGCAGCACCGGCATGAGCAGCTCTTCGCGCTCGATCACGTACCGGAGCCCCTCGCGGAGCTGGCCCTTGGCCCTGGGCACGGGCGCGGCGGGGTTCAGCTCGGACCTGCGCATGAAGACCAGGCTGGAGATCACCGCGCCGAAGGTCGTCGCGTTGATCAGGAAGATGGGCCCCGTGCCGCCGAGCACGTAGATCAGCACACCGGCGAGCGCCGGGCCGACCACGCGGGCGAGGTTGAAGATGGAGCTGTTCAGCGCGATGGCGTTGGACAGGTCGCGCCGGCCGACCATCTCGACCACGAACGCCTGCCGCGTGGGCACCTCGACGCAGGAGATCAGGCCGAGCAGGAACGCCATCACGTACACGTGCCAGACCTGGGCCGAGCCCGTCATGGTGAGCACGCCGATGGTCAGTGCCAGGGTGGCCATGAGCGACTGGGCGGCGATGAGGATGGGCCGCTTGGGGTAGCGGTCGGCGAGCACGCCGCCGAACATCCCGAAGATCAGCATCGGCAGGAACTGCAGCGCGGTCGCCGTTCCGAGCGCCGCCGCGCTGCCGTGGGTGAGGTCGAGCACCAGCCAGTCCTGGGCGGTGCGCTGCAGCCAGGTGCCGACGTTGGAGACGATGCCACCCGCCGCGAACATGCGGTAGTTGGGAATCCTGAGCGACCGGAACATCCCGGTCTTGGGTTCTTCAGGCTCTATATCCTGCTGAGCTTCTCCAGAATCGGCGCCGCCTGCCGCAGCACCGCCCGCTCCTCCGGCGAGAGCTCCTTCAGCCGCTGCGTCAGCCACGCCTCCTTGCGGCGCCGCTCCTCCTTCAGCAGCTTCTCGGCGGCCTCGGTGATCGTCACGGTCACCTGTCGCCGGTCGGTCGGATGTGGGCTGCGCGAGACCAGTCCGCGCTCCTCTAGGGCGGCGATCACGCGCGTCATCGAGGGTGGCTGAACCTTCTCGAGCTCGGCCAATTCGCCGGGGGTTATCCCGGAATGCCGTTCCACCGCGGCGAGCGTCGCGAACTGTGTGGGAGTCAGCGAGTGGGCTGCCGCCTGTCGTCGTAGGCGCCTGGTCAGCCTTGCCATTGAGACGCGCAGGGCTGAAGCCAGGCCGGCGTCGCTGCGCAGGTCCGTCTTGGGCTGGGGTTTGGTTAGCATGTGTCATTACCTTTGCTAACTATACGGCATGTCGAGAAATTTCCGAAAGCAAATATCTGGTACCTCCTTGGTACCTCGAAGCCGCCCCGCACGCGCAGGGCGGCTTCAGGGACGTGCTCAGATGCCGAAGAGCACCCGGATCGGCCCGATCGCGAAGTAGACGACGAACAGGATCGTGACCCCCCACAGCAGCGGGTGGATCTCGCGCGCCTTGCCCCGCACGGCCTTGATCAGCACGTAGCTGATGAAGCCGGCGCCGATGCCGTTGGAGATCGAGTACGTGAACGGCATGATCACGACAGTGAGGAACGCCGGGATCGCGATCTCGAAGTCATCCCAGTCGATGTCGCGGATCGAGGTCATCATCAGGAAGCCGACCACGATCAGCGCGGGCGCGGCGGCCTCGTACGGGACGACCGTGACGAGCGGCGCGAAGAAGATCGCCACGAGGAACAGCAACCCGGTGACCACGCTGGCCAGACCGGTGCGGGCGCCCTCGCCGACTCCGGCGGCCGACTCGATGTAGGTGGTGTTGGAGGAGACGGACCCGGCGCCGCCGGCCGCCGCGCCGATCGAGTCGACGAGCAGGATCTCCCTGGTACGCGGCAGCGTCCCGTCCTCCTGCACCAGGCCCGCCTGGCGGCCGACGCCCACGATGGTGCCCATGGTGTCGAAGAAGTCCGTGATGAGCAGGGTGAAGACGAACAGCACGGCCAGCAGCACGGAGATCCTGCTGAACGCGCCGAACGGGTCGAACTCCGTGAACAGCGTGAGCGGGTTGTGGAAGCCGAAGATCTGGTCGGGGACCGTCGGGACGTTCAGCTGCCAGCCGCCGGGGTTCTTGGCCGAGAACTGGCCGGACTTGGTGATCAGCTCCACGACGATGGCCAGCACGGTGGTGCCGACGATGCCGATCAGGATGGCGCCCTTGACCTTGCGCGCCACCATCACGGCCGTGACGAGCAGGCCGATCACGAACACGAAGATCGGCCACGAGGTCAGGTTGCCCCCGATGCCCATCTCCAGGGGCGGCCCGGCGGGCACGCGCCGCACGAAGCCGGCGTCCACGAAGCCGATCAACGCGATGAACAGGCCGATGCCCACGCTGATGGCGGTCTTGAGCTGGGCCGGGATGGCGTGGAAGACCGCCGTCCGAAGCCCGGTCAGCACCAGGATCGCGATGATGACGCCTTCGAGGAAGACCAGGCCCATGGCCTCTTCCCAGGTCATCACCGAGGCGATGTTGAAGGTGACGAAGGCGTTCAGGCCCAGGCCCGCCGCCATCGCGAACGGCACCCGGCCGACGACGCCCATGAGGATCGTCAGGATGCCCGCCACGAAGGCCGTCCCGGCGGCGACGAGTGCCACGTTGGGCGTCGTGCCGTCGCCGATGACCTGCTTCTGCACGTCTGTGCCGTTGGCAATGATGATGGGGTTCAGCACCACGATGTAGGCCATGGTGAAGAACGTGGCCAGGCCGCCCCGCACCTCGCGGGAGACGGTCGAGCCTCGTTGGGAGATTTGGAAGAAACGGTCGATAGCGTTACGAGTGTCGCTCACGACGCGAACAGTGACAGGCAGGATGAGCTGCGGAAAGAGTCGGTAATGAGATCGAGACCCTATTGCAAGCTAGGCTGGACAACGTGAAGCAGTGGCATCCCGATCCGGAGCCGATCAAGACCAACGACACGGCCGCCGTCGCCGTCGGCACCGCGGTCTGGGCCGTCGTGCTGATCGCCCTGTTGATCTTCCGTCCCGCCCCCGAGAACACCTGGTGGATCTGGACCTGCGTGACCGGGATCGGCTTCGGGCTCTTCGGCATGTGGTTCGTACGCCGGCGGCAGCGAAACTGACATTCGTCATCTCCAGCGCTTCGCTGAAGTCATCCGGATGTGGTGTTTTCACCCACTACCTCGGCTTATCCCGGCTTCAGCATGCTTGTCAGCATGAAGAAGGCCATAGGGACAGTCCTCCTGACCGCGGTGGTGCTCGCCGGTTGCGGCACGGCCGACCGGCCCGCCCAGGAGCCGGGTACGGTCGCGTGGAGCACCTGCACCGACCTCATGGGCCCGGACGGCAATCCGGCGCCCCCCGCCCCCGGCGTCGAGTGCGGCAAGCTCCAGGTCCCGCTCGACCACGCCAGACCGGACGGTGAGAAGATCGGCCTCGCGCTCATCCGCGTCAAGGCCACCGGCGACCGCCTCGGCTCGCTGGTCTTCAACTTCGGCGGCCCCGGCGCGTCCGGCGTGGACACGATGGCGCAGGCCGCCAGGGCGTTCGGGAGCCTGGGCACCCGCTACGACCTGGTCAGCTTCGACCCGCGCGGCGTCGACCGCAGCTCCGGCGTCAGGTGCGGCGGCCAGATCGCCAAGCTGCTCGCGTCGACGACCGAGGCCGACGGCGACCGGCTGGCCGGGGAGTTCGCGGCGGCGTGCCGGCAGGACTCGGGCAAGCTCCTGCCGTACGTCGGCACCGTGAACGCCGCCAAGGACCTCGACCTGCTCAGGACCGCGCTCGGCGACAAGCAGCTCAACTATTTCGGCCTCTCGTACGGCACGCACCTCGGCGCCGTGTACGCCACCCAGTTCCCCAAGAACGTCGGCCGCTTCGTCCTGGACAGCGCCTTCGACCCCACGGTCACGTGGGAGCAGCGGGCGGTGACGCAGGCGGAGGGCTTCGACCACGCGTTCCAGGCGTTCGCCGAGGACTGCGTCGCGCAGAGCTGCGAGCTGGGCGCCGATCCCGCCGCCGTCGAGAAGGCGGTCGTGGGCCTGCTCGACGGGCTCAAGGACAAGCCGCTCAAGGTGGGGGACCGGGAGCTCACGTACGGGCTGGGCCAGCTCGGCGTCATCACCCCGCTCTACGCCAAGGCGTCCTGGCAGGTGCTGGAGCAGGCCGCCGCGGCGGCGATCAAGGGCGACGGCACGGCACTGCTCATGCTGGCGGACGCGTACACGGGGCGCAGGGCTGACGGGACGTACACGACGATGATGACGAGCCTGCAGGCGATCAGCTGCGCCGACACCACCGAGCGGCCCACCGCCGCCGACGTCGCCAAGGTCAACGACCGGGTAGAGAAGATCTTCCCGGTCCTGTCGGTGGAGGGCTCGGGCGCTCCCTGCGCCCACTGGCCGGTGCCGGGCGACAACGCGGCCAAGCGCATCGACGCGACCGGCTCCGGGCCCATCGTGGTCATCGGCGGCAAGGGCGACCCGGCCACGCCCTACCAGTGGGCCACCCGGCTCACGGACCAGCTCAAGACGGGTGTCCTGGTCACGTACGAGGGCGAGGGCCACGGGGCCTACCTGACGGGCAACGCGTGCGTCATGCGGACGGTGGACGCGTACGTGCTGGAGGGCAAGGTGCCCGCCAGGTCCACCGCCTGCGCGGCCTGACGCTCCGGGGAGGCACCACGGGGGCGCCTCCCCACCGAGCGGTCAGGACAGGTCAGGACAGGTCGGACTCGGCGAGCAGGAGAGGCACCGACTCCGGGTCACGCAGCAGCGCGGCCACCGCCAGCCGGTCGTTCCACTGGCCGGTCGCCCAGGCCAGGCCGCGGGCGAGCCCGTCGAGGCCCGTGCAGTGGACCATGCCCTCGAAGAAGCGCCACGTGCACTCCGCCCCGTCCACCAGCAGCTTCTCGTGCTCCACGTAGCTGGTGGGCGCCGTCGGCAGCAGTGCCTGCACCTCCGGGGGCACCGGGCGTACCTGGCCCTGCGAGGTGACCTCCCCGGAGGTCAGCTCCCCGGCCAGCGGCAGGTCGAGCAGCTCGGACAGGGACTCCGCCAGGTCGTACGGGGCCAGCACCAGCGGCCGGTCCACCACGAGCTGCAGCAGGTCGGGCGCCTCCACCACCACCACGTCCTCCGCGGCGGCCACCACGATGGAGCCTGCCAGGACCGCGCGCACTCTGGACGGCGGGGCCACCCGGGACGGGTCCACGCCCGCCAGCGCGACCCACAGGGCCCGCAGCTGCGCCCGGTCCACCTCGACGGCCGGGTCGGCCATCAGGTCAAGAAGCTCCTCGGGGCCTCCGTGGGAGGCGAGCAGCTCGGACAGCGTCGTGCGCACCCCGAGCATCGACAGCGCGGCCTCGTCGAGCCCCGCGGGCGCGTCCGCGTAGAGGCCCTGGAGCAGCGGGTCGGCGCCGGGCAGCCGCAGCTCCAGCGGCTTGCGCCCGTCGAGCACCGGGTGGTTGGCCAGCCACCACGCCGTGTAGGACGGGACCTCCACGCCGGCCACCCGCAGCGGGTGGAGGGCGGCCCGCAGCGGCGGGCGGCTCAGCAGCGCGAGGGCGGCCGGCCAGTCGGCCACCAGCTCCAGGTCGCGCACCGCCAGGAACTCCGGCACCATCGGCGGCACGCCCAGCTCGGGCAGCAGGTCGAGCACGTGGTCGAGCCAGTCGTCCTCGCCGTCGAGGTCGTGGTCGCAGTCGTCCTGGTCGAGCAGCACGTCCGCCTCGTGGACGGTCGCGAACCCGTCGAGCACCCCGGCCGCGGCGAGCACCCGCGCGCCGTACTCCTCCTCCAGCTCGGAGGCGGCCACTCCGAGGTGCGTGCCGGGCTCCAGGAGCCCCGCCAGCGCCCCGTCGGCCAGCATGAGCTCACCTGCGGGGTAGAGCTCGCCGTCGGTGCCGCGCAGGGCCAGCTCGGCCAGCCACGGCGCCTCGCCGGGCGCCAGCGCCGAGGCCTCCACCAGCGACAGCACGGCCCGCGCCACCGGCTCCGGGTCGGGGTTGTCGAGCGACTGCGCGACGGCGGCCTTGGTCAGCGGGTCTTCGAGGATCGTGCGCGGCGTGGCCTCGGCCGCGCCCAGCCTGAGCAGCGCGGGGTGGGCCGCCTCGGGGTGCACGATGCGCAGCCCCAGCGGGCTGAGGTCCAGCTCGGCCCCGCCGTCGGTGAGGATCAGCGTGCCGCGCGGCCCGCGCACCAGCCGGCCGTCGGTCAGCGGCACCGGCAGGGCGCCCAGCGACTCGGGATCGTCGGCGGGCAGCACCTCGTAGAGCGAGCGCCACCACGACGGCTCGCGCGCCTCCACGGCCTCGCCCGACAGCAGATCGATCACGTCGGCCAGCTCGACCCTGCGCACGCCCAGCGCGGCCATCGCCGGATGCCTGGCGGGCCATCCGGCGGGCAGCAGGCCCGGCACGAAGGCCGCGACCGCCGCGAGCAGCTCGGCAGAACCGGCGGCCACCACAGCGGCCTCCTGGCCCGCGACCACCCATCCGTCGTCCCCGGGCTCACGGGCGGGGTGCTCGACCTGCCACTGCGCGTCGGGCTCGTAGACCTCCGCGTCGGCGAAGGACGGGGTCTGCACGGCGGGCGCGGGCGCGGACAGCGCCGGCAGCAGCGGCGTCGAGGGCAGCCTGGCCAGCACGGCCCGGCGGATCCTGGCGTCCAGCTCGCCCTTGCCCATCAGCGACGGCACCAGGTCGAGCAGCTTGGGCGTGCGCGGCAGCTCCTGGAGCAGCCGGACGTAGGCGTCGGCCACCCGCTCGACCAGGAAGTCGGCCAGCGGCCCCTTGGCGAAGTGGCGCCGGTCGGTGGCCATCGGGAACGACGCGATCAGCAGCGCGGGCAGGTCGAGCGGCTCGTCGCTGGGCGTCGGCGCGTGCACCACCGGCGGCACCGCGGCGGGCAGCGGCCCGGGCTCGCCGGTGCCGGTGAGCGGCACCGCCCAGCGCAGCGACCAGTAGGGGCGGGCGCGCTCCTCGGTGGGCCGGTCGGTGAAGAGCCGGCTCACCTCCTCGGCCGTGAACTCCCCCGACTCCGAGACCACGTGCCAGCCGTCGGCGGCCACGGTGCGGACCGACCCGTCGAGGTCGATCTCGATGGCCTCCAGCGCCGGCAGGCCGAGCAGCAGCGCCGGGCTGGTCTCGGCGAGCATGACCCGGACCGCGTCCACGCAGACCGGGTCGCGCAGCGGCAGGCGTACGACGGTGTCGAAACCCTCGGGCACGTCGAGCGGCGGCGCGTCGAACGGCAACCTGAGCAGCGGAACGTGCCCCGAACGGCCGGCCAGCTCGCCCGCGAGCGCGGGGATCTCCGCCACCGCGGCCGTGGTCTCCGAACGCGACCAGCGGACCGCGCCGCTGCCACGCGAGCAGATGGCGGGCTCGTCGCAGACCGAGACCACCGCGGCGAACCCGACGCCGAACCGCCCGGCCGCGCCCACTTCGTCGCGTTTGCCGGAGACGCGCAGCGTCGACAGGCCCTCGACACCGGTCGCGTCGAGCGGGGCGCCGGTGTTGGCGGCCGTCAGCACGTCGCCCCTGAGCGTCAGCCGCAGCACCCCCGGCACACCCGCGCGCAAGGCCGCGTCGGCGGCGTTCTGGGCGAGCTCGACGATCAGCCGGTCCCGGTAGCCGCCGAGCGCGAAGTCCTCTTCGGCGTTGGCGTCTTCGCGGAACCTCGCGGGCGAGGCCGTCCACGCGGAGAGGACGGCGGCTCGCATCCGGTCAGTGCCATAGGTGTCGGTCATCGATCACGATCCTGGTAGAGGGGTAACGGCCACGCGTAGGTTAGCGGCCTGCTCTGTCAGGAATGGCCGAGTTCTTCGGAGGCCGACTCGTCGACCGATCCCGCCTCCTCCTCCATCAGGTCATAGCCCAGGTCGTCGAGGATAGGCGTGGCCTGCTCGACGGTCGGCGGCAGGACGGCGGCCTCGGAGTGGGCGCCGCAGCCGTGGTCGGCGGCGACGACCTTGCCGTCGTCAGGAGCGTACTCATTGGCGCAGACCCCGAACGTCTGCCGCAAGCCACCCGCCAGCGGCCAGTAGAAGCCGCAGGTGGAGCATTGCGCGGGAGCGGCGTGTGCGATCGGCGTGTGCGGCCCGTGCTCGCCCGAGTGCCAGCGTCTGGCCGCCAGGTCCTTGCCGATGGCCGAGAGCACACGTGCCCGGCCCAGGCCGTACTCGAAAACCGCCTGTTGGTCGCCGTCGTCGTCGGTCTCGGTGAAGCCCGGCGTGAGCCTGTCGTCGTCCTCAGAGGTCGGCAGCAGGTCGCCCACCCCGAGGTCGCCGGGGCGCAGTCGCTCGCTCCACGGCAGCCACTCGGGCGCGAGCAGCGCGCCCGCGCCGGGCAGCAGGACGGCCTCGCTGACCGTGACCTTCTTGGCCCGCGAGGCACGCGTGACGGTGACGGCCCAGCGCCAGCCGCGGTATGCCCGGTCGAGGCAGGCGAAGTAATGGGTGACGATCCGGTCGCCCTCGCCCTCGAACCCGAGGTGCTCGCCGGGCTCGCCCGGCCGCGCGAGCTCCTCGGCCGCGCTGCGCGCCAGATCGACCGCGGCGACACAGGCCTGGTCAGGAGCGGAGACGCGGGCCCTGGTGCGGCTCATCGGGGGCCCTCCGCCGAAAGGTGCTGTTCGCTCACACTTCATTCTCACCCATGGGCGGACCTGAGAGTCCCACAACGGGGGATCCCGCACCGAGATCGCGGACGAATCAGGTAAGACTGGTATGCGTGGAGGGAGGCTGGGGCCGGGCACGCGACATCTCGCGGCGGGTGGCACGCGGGGCCGCCGACGCGGGACGCGCCACCGTGCGCGCGGGCAGGGCCACGGCCGGCGGCACGGCCAGGGCGGGCAAAGCCACGGCAAAAGGCGCGCGAAAAGTCGGCAAGGCCACCCGGCGCCTCACGTACGCCAACGGCGCCGGCCGCACCGGGCTCGGCCGCCTGATCGAGCTGTCGGCGGGCAACAGCGCGAGTGACGCGCTGGTCACGGTGGCACTGGCGAGCACGGTGTTCTTCGGCGTGCCCGTGGGCGAGGCCCGCGGCTCGGTGGCCCTCTACCTGGTCATCACGATGCTGCCGTTCGGGCTGCTGGCGCCGTTCGTGGGGCCGATCCTCGACCGGTTCCGGTCGGGGCGGCGCTACGTGATGGCGGGCACGCTGTTCGGGCGGGGGCTGCTCTGCTTCGCGATGGCGGCCGCGGTGGGCCCCGGCGACCTGCCCACGCTGTTCATCGGGGCGCTGGGCGTGCTGGTGCTGTCGAAGGCGTACAACGTGTCGCGGGCCGCGATCATGCCGAGCGTGCTGCCCGCGGACATCACGCTGGTGTCGGCTAACGCGCGGGTGGCGCTGTTCACGTTAGTTTCCGCGGGGGTCGCGGTGCCGCTCGGCGCCGGGCTGACCGCCTGGCTGGGCAGCGCGCTGGTGCTGCGCGTCGCGATGGTGGCGTTCCTGCTGCTGGGAGTCGCCGCCGTACGGCTGCCGCGCCACATCGACTCGCCCGACCTGGAGGAGGAGGGAGCCGCGCCGCGCTGGCGCACCCTGCTCAAGGTGGGCCCCGCGGTGGCCGAGGCCGTCTGGGCCAACGTGGCGCTGCGCGTCTTCTCCGGGTTCCTGCTGTTCTTCCTGCTGTTCCTGGTGCAGGACAAGGCGGTGCCCTGGCTCGCGGCCGGGCAGTTGCAGGATCCGTTCTTCGACATCCCCAAGACGATCGCGCTGCTGGCGGCCGCGGCCGGGCTGGGGGGCCTGGCCGGCGCCGCCGTGGCCAACTGGACGCGTAATCACTCGCCGCAGCTGATCGTGCTGGTCACGCTGGCCGTGACCGTCGTGACCAGCATCGCGACCGCGATCTTCTTCGGCCTGTGGACCGCGCTGGCCATCTCGCTGGTCACGGCCTTCGCGCAGGAGCTGGGCAAGCTCGCGCTCGACGCGATCGTGCAGCGGGAGATCGGCGAGGAGGTGCGCTCGTCCACGTTCGGCGTGGTCGAGGCGATGCTCCAGCTCGCCTGGGTGTTCGGCGGCCTGGTCGGGCTGGTGCTGTCGCTGGCGGAGAGCAGCGTGGCCGGGCTGGTCACGCTGGCCGTCGCGCTGACGGCCACGCTCGGCTGGCTGCTGATCGCCAGGCGGCGGCGCGTGCGGGCGACCGACGACAAGCTGCGCAGGCAGCGGGCCGAGGCGGGCGGTCAGGAGCTCCAGCTGACCGACACGCTCGACCCGACCAAACCCCTCACCAATCCGAACACCTGACGCCGGAGGTCTCAGGCGTCGAGGTCGTCGGCGACGGCCCTGAGCACCTGCGCGATTTTCTTGGCGTGGGCCGCGTCCGGGTGCTTGCCCCGCTGGTAGGACGTCGAGACGTCGTCGAGCAGCTTGATCAGGTCCTCGACGATGACGACCATCTCATCCGGCTTCTTCCGCTTGGCCTTGGGCTTGGGCTTGGCCAGCGTCGGCGGCTGCTCGAGAATCCGCACCGAGAGCGCCTGCTGGCCGCGGCGCCCTTCGGCCACGCCGAACTCGACCTTCTGGCCGGGCTTGAGCGGGGCCGCACCTGTGGGAAGCGCGGAGGAATGCACGAAGACCTCACCGCCGTCGTCGCGGGTGAGGAAGCCGAAACCCTTGTCGGCGTCGTACCACTTGACCTTGCCACTCGGCACAGGAGGACCTCGTTCAAACAGTCGAAAAGATGGATGGATGTAGGTTATGCCCCGGAGCGCGCCAGGGCGACCGGGTAAATCCCGGGCAATTACCGGAGTTCATCATGCTTGCGCCAACCTGCGAACCAGGTGGCGAATTCGGTCAGGTTGGCCAGCGCCACATCGGCTCCGTGTTCACGCAGCTCTCCTGCCGTGTATGGACCGGTCGCGACCGCCACGCTCACGGTGCCGCCCGCGCGCGCCGCCTCGATGTCCGCGACATGGTCACCAACATAAGCCGCCGCGCCGAACCGCGCGAGTGCCGATCCCTTCGCGGCTCCGAAAACGGAACCGACCACTTCGTCCACGGCGAGACCGAGCACCTTGACCGTGCCGATGGCGTCCCGCAGGTTCTTGCCGGTCACCACGATCACCCGGCCGCCGCCTGCGCGTACGGCCTCGATGGCGTCGTACGCGCCTGCCATGGCCGTGTGCACCGGCACCCCTATTTGCGGATATATCTCCCTATAAAGGTCGGCGGCCGCGGCGACCTCCTCGGCGGGCAGCCAGTTGGCCAGCTCCACCTCCAGCGGCGGCCCCAGCCGGGTCACCACCGCGGCCGAGTCAATGGGCACGCCCAAACGCACGGACAGCTCGTCGTAAACGGCCGCGATGCCCTCTCGCGTGTCCGCCAATGTCATGTCAAGGTCGAATCCAACGGAAGTCGTCACATGTGCAGGATGCCAAACGCCGTCCAACGACCCGTAACGGCCTCTTGTTGTGGGACCGTGGGAATGGGAAGAAAGGAATTACTTATCGGAGAGGACCGGCCGTGACCAACGCCCCCCAACCGCCGCACGCCGGAGACCGGCTCGTCGCCTCCTCCGCCCCGCCGCGCCCGCACAGACCCGCCCGGCCCGGCGGCCCGACCGTGACGGTCTGGAGCCGGACCGTGTCGGCCCTGGCCTATCTGGTCAAGGTCGCCTCGCGGATGGCGGCGCTGGTCGTGATCCTGTACGCGGTCTTCACGGTGTTCAAGGCCAACCCGGCCAACGTCTGGTACCAGTTCGTCGAGTCGCTCGCAGCCTGGCTGTCGCTGGGCCTGGCCAACCTGTTCCAGCTCGCCGACCCGCGCTGGACCGCGCTGGTCAACTACGGCCTGGCCGCGATCGTCTGGCTGATCATCGGCTCGGCGCTGGCGGGCCTGATCCGGCGCGCCGCTCCGTAAGTGCGGTCCCCGCCACACACTGCGACTACTCTCAAGGCGGAGGTAACAGGATAGATATGACCAGATCGACCCGTGCGCGGATCATCGATGAGGCCCTGCGGCTGTTCGCGGAGCGGGGCTACTCCGCCACCTCCGTGGCGGAGATCGAGGCCGCCTCAGGGCTCTCGCCCGGAGCCGGCGGGCTCTACCGGCACTTCAAGTCCAAGTACGAAGTGCTCGCCGCGGCGATCAACGAGCACGCCGCCCGCACCAGGAGCCAGGTGGCGGAGAGCCTGGCCGAGCTGAGCAGCATGGAGGCGTCGGCGGCGCTGGAAGATCGCCTGTCCCACCTGTGCCGCGCCGGGCTGGCCAAGGTCCGCGAGGAGTCCGAGCTGACGCGGGTGTTCTTCCGCGACCTGAGCCAGTTCCCCGAGCTGGTCGCCGTGGTCAGGGAAGGGCTGCTGCAGCCCATGTTCGACGCGATCGTCACCTGGTTCAGGGCGCAGCCCGAGTACAAGGACATCGAGGTCGACTGGGCCGGCATCTCCGTGGTGCTGGGCGGCTCGGTGGTGCACTACCGGCTGTTCCAGGAGACCGTGGGCGAGCTGCCGGGCTACGCGGACAAGGACCAGTTCGTCGCCGGGTGGGTACGCCTGGCGGTCGGCCTGCTGCCCAGCCCCGCGCCGGTCAGCTGACGTCGAGCAGCCGGTAGGCCAGCCACACCACGCCCAGCCCCGTACCGATCATGAACATGGTGCCGCTGACGCTGTAGAACTGCGCGAAGAACGCCTGTAACCCCGGCTCGCTCCCCACCCGCAGGCCACCGACGAGCACGCCGCCCGCCGAGTAGCCGAGCAGCGGCGCCCCGGTCCCGAGCAGCTTGTCGCGCAGGCTCCAGCTCTCGCTGAACAGCACGAGCACCGCCCCGGCCGCCCACACCAGCACGGGGATCTCGAAGATCGCCAGCGGCGGCAGGTCGAACGGCAGCAGCAGCGCGGCCACCACGAGGACGACCATCGCGCCGGCGTCGCGCGGATGCTCCTTGACCAGGGTCCTGGCGTCCCTGCCGCCGGTCGTCATGGGGTTCGCGCTGGACATGGCCATCCTGCGCAGCCCGGCGAACGGCAGGCCCCGGCCCCTGTCGAGGCTCTCCCTGGCGATCGTCCGGTACGTCTGGACGCCAGGGGGCGCGTCGGCGTCGTCCACGATCGTGGGGAAGCGCCGCGTGGAGCTCTCGTCCCCGGACGGCCGACCTTCCTCGGCGGAGCCGATGGTGGTGCGCATGGTGGTGCGCATGGCAGTGCGCATGGTGGGGACGCCCGCCTCGGCGAGCCGGCGCGCCTCGCGCTCCACCAGCGCCACCGGGTCGCCGAACCTGGCCAGCACCTTCGACACCTCGCGCGCGTTCTGGCTGCCGCGCCGCTCCTCCTCGATCCTGGCGCGCAATCGCTTGGCGAAGTCGAGCCGCTGGTCGGCCCTGAGCACGCCGTGGGCGGCATCGGCCGCCTTGGAGACGTAGTTCAGGACGAGCTGGTCCGCGCGCTCTATCACGTCAAGCAATGCTGCCCCAATCAGGTGGGACATACCATGGCAACGATGGAGTTCACGGAGTGGATCAGGGGGCGCACCGACGAACAGCTACGGGCGCTCGTCTCCGCGCGGCCCGAGCTGATCACTCCGGTGCCCGCGCATCTGGAAGGCCTGGCGTCGCGGGCGGGCAGCCCGTCGGCGATCGCCAGGGTGCTCGACCGGCTCGACCGTTTCACGCTGGCCGTCGTCGAGACGCTGGCCGTACGGGACGGGCCGATGCCCAAGGAGCGGCTGCGCGAGCTCGTGGCCGCGGCCCTGGCGGACGATGACGCGGAGAGCGGGGCGCGCGACGCCGAGCCCGCGCTGTCGGCCGCGCTGGACCGGCTGTTCGAGCTGGCGCTGGTCTACGGGCCCGACGACGCGCTCGACCTGGGGCCCGGCGTGCGCAAGGTGCTCGAGGACCCGGCCGGGCTCGGGCCGAAGGCGGTCGACGCGTTCCGGCATCACGCGCCCGAGCAGCTCGACGAGATGGCCGACGAGGTCGCGCCGGGCACCGAGGGCTCGGGCAAGGAACGGCTGGCGGCCGCGCTGGCGGAGCCCGCCGCCCTGGTCGGGTCCGTCTCGCCCGAGGCCAGGGGCGCGCTCGACCAGCTCGCCTGGGGGCCGCCGACCGGGCGCGTGCCCAACGCCAGGCGGGAGGTGAGCGTGGCCTCCGCCCGTTCGCCCATCGAGGAGCTGCTGGCCAGAGGGCTGCTGGCGGCCACCGGCGAGGAGAGCGTGACCCTCCCCCGCGAGGTCGGCCTCTACCTGCGTGGCGGCCGGGTGCACCGCGGCCTGCTGGCCCTCCCGCCGCCGCTCGAAGGGACGGCGCGCGACCGGAAGCTGGCCGACCGTACGGCGGCCGGACAGGCGTTCGCGTTCGTCAGGTCGGTCGAGGAGCTGTGCGAGCGGTGGAGCGTCGAGCCGCCCGGCGTGCTGCGTACCGGCGGCCTGGGCGTGCGCGACCTCAAGCGCGCGACGAGCGAGCTGGACCTGCCCGAGTGGGCGGCGGCGCTGGTCATCGAGGTGGCGCACGCGGCCGGGCTGATCGCGGCGGGCGGCGGCGTGGACGGCGAGTGGCTGCCGACCTCCGGCTACGACCTCTGGCGGGTCAGGGCGACCGCCGACCGGTGGGTCACCCTCGCGCTCACCTGGCTGCACATGGACCGTGTACCCGGCCTGGTGGGTGACCGGGACGATCGGGACAGGCCGCTCAACGCCCTGCACACCGACCTGCGCCGCTCCTCCGCGCCCGGGGTCAGGGCGGCCACGCTGGGCGTGCTCGCCGCCGCGCCCGGCCTCGCGCCTTCGCGTGACTCGGTCCTCGAACGCCTGGCCTGGGAGCAGCCGCGCCGCCGGGGGCCGCTGCGCGAGCAGCTCACCGAGTTCGCGCTGCGGGAGGCCGAGCAGGTCGGCGTGACGGGACTGGGCGCGCTGTCGGCGCACGGGCGGGCGCTGCTCGAAGGCGGCGAGCCCGCCGAGGTGCTCGCGCCGCTGCTGCCGGAGCCCGTCGATCACGTGCTGCTCCAGGCCGACCTCACCGCCGTCGCGCCGGGGCCGCTGACGAGCGAGCTCAACCGCTGGATGACGCTCACCGCCGACGTGGAGTCGAAGGGCGGGGCCACCGTCTACCGGTTCAGCGAGAGCTCGATCAGGCGGGCGCTCGACGCGGGGCACGGGGGCGAGGAGCTGGTGTCGATGTTGACCCGCCACTCGGCCACGCCGGTGCCGCAGGCGCTGTCGTACCTGGTGACCGACGTGGCCAGGCGCCACGGGCGCATCCGGGTGGGCACGGCCAGCGCGTACATCCGGTGCGACGACCCGGCGCTGCTCGACCAGATCACCGCCGACCGGCGCTCCACCGCGCTGCGGCTGCGCAGGCTGGCCCCCACCGTGATCGCCTCCCGCTCGTCCAGGGCGGCGCTGGTCGACTCGCTGCGTGCGATGGGGTACGCGCCCGTCGCCGAGTCGCTCGACGGCGACGTGATCATCTCGCAGCTCGACAGCCGCCGTACCGAGGGGCTGGCACCGGTCCGCGCCGTGGCGTCGCCCAACGGCCTGGACCCGGAGGTGGCGACGGCGGCCGTGCGCGCGCTGCGGGCCGGTGACGCGGCGCACCTGGCGCGGCGCGAGCCCGTGGACGCGCCGGGCGGGCAGGTGCCGCGCGGGCCCGCGACGGCCACGATCTCGGCCCTGCAGGAGGCGATCAAGCAGGGGGTACGCGTGTGGATCGGGTACCTCGACTCGCAGGGGAACGCGACCTCGCGCATCCTGGAGCCGGCTCGGATGGAGGGCGGCTACCTGACCGCCTACGACGAGACCCGGGCCGCCGTCCACCGCTTCGCCCTCCACCGCATCACCGGCGTCGCCGGCCTCTGACCCCCGGCCTCCGCCGCACCAAGGTCCCGCCGCGCGGGGGTCCCGGCGCGGGGGTCCCGGAGCGGGGGTCCCGGAGCACTGAGGTCCCGGCGCGTTGAGGTCTCGATGCGCGGGGTTCCGGTGTGCGGGGGCTCGCCGGGGTCCCGCGGCCCCGGCGAGCGTCATCGGGGTGGGGTCAGGCGTCCGTGGCGAGGGGCGCGGACAGCGCGGTGACCGTCCGGGCCCGGGCGTCGT